>JAJYOE010000016.1 GCA_021785975.1 Bacillota bacterium
AATGTGAGTTTTTATCTAGATTACGCAGGAGAAGTGTTTGTCGGATCAACACCGGAACGTCTTGTGGAAACCAGAAACAATCAGGTGGCCATCGATTGTCTTGCGGGCACGGCACCACGAGGGCAGACGGATGACGAGGATGATGCCATTGGCAATCGCCTACTTGCGAACTCCAAAGATTTAAATGAACATCAGCTGGTGCGTACTGGCATTCTTGAATCTGTGAAGGGTGTGGCTAAGGTCAGTGCGCCGAAAACACCTATGCTTCGCAAATTGACCTATGTCCAGCACCTATATACGCCGATCAGGGGAGAACTAGCAGCAGGGAAAACCCTCTTTGATTTAGTGGAAAAACTTCATCCCACACCAGCTGTTTCAGGATTGCCAAATGAACTGGCAAAACAAGTGATTTTAGAGCGGGAAGGCATGGATCGAGGCTTTTATGCAGGTCCTATCGGTTGGATGGACCGCGATGGGAATGGAACATTTGTGGTGGCATTGCGATCAGGGCTCTTATGCGGCAATCAGGCAGTCTTGTTTGCTGGAGCGGGCATTGTCAGCGATTCGGATTCTGAAGCGGAATGGCAGGAAACGGAGTGGAAATTAACCACCATGAGAACAGCCATAGGCATCGAGTCGAATTAAGGAGAGGATCACAGTGGCAGAGTATAATTCAGGATTGCGCGCGGTTCAGGTGTTTGTGGACGAGCTATACAAGTCTGGAGTCCGGCATGTTTGCGTCGCACCAGGGTCACGTTCGACCCCGCTCACGATTGCCTTCGCAAGGCATGGTGAATTTAAGGTGTGGACAGTACTCGATGAACGCTCGGCCGGATTTTTTGCCTATGGAATCGCTCGAACAAAGCATGAACCTGTGGTGCTAGTCTGCACTTCCGGCACGGCCACTGCCAATTTTTTTCCTGCCATTGTGGAAGCCTATCAATCTGAGGTACCGCTCATCGTCATTACCGCAGACCGTCCTCCAGAATTGCACGGAGTCGGGAGCAATCAAACCATCCATCAAGATCAGATGTATGGCACGTTTGTCAAACGGTTTATCTCCATGCCGGTCCCGGAAGATGAGGATGTGTTACTTCGCCATGCCAGATGGACTGCCACACGTGCCGCAGCGCTCACTACTACTTCTCCTCATGGTCCTGTCCATATCAATTGGCCATTTCGCGAGCCACTTTTACCACCACCTGTTTCGGAGAATGAATCGCAGAGCCAGCACGAGGTTCATGTTGGATCGATGCAGGTTTCAAATCAGGAAGTGGAGGCATTTGCTGCTTCACTGCAGCATGTCAAGCAAGGGCTCATCGTATGCGGACCACAGGATCGTCAGGACCTGGCAGTCCCTTTATTAAAACTGGCAGAAACGCTTCAGTTTCCTGTGCTTGCAGATCCTCTTTCTCAACTGCGTACCTCCGGTAGGCTCTCTACGCTCCTGATCGATCATTATGACGTTTTCTTGCGTGCGGTCATGTCCTATCCTGAAGAACACCCCATACGTCGGATGTTGCAACCAGAGGTAGTGATTCGCGTCGGTCATGCGCCAACCTCTAAAGTACTTGGCCAATACTTATCCAGTCTAAAGAACGTGAGGCAGGTGGTGATAAGTGGCCATGAGGCATGGCAGGATCCGTTCTTTACGGCGACAGAGATTTGGCAGGCGGAACCGGTGACTTTTCTTGCCAAACTGTCAGAGATCGCGCAAGGCGTGAATGATCTCTCGTATGCCAAGATATGGCAACAGATCGCAACAAAAGTCAAAGTGGAAATCCTTCATGAAGTACCGAAATGGGAACCGCTATTTGAAGGCAGAGTATGGATGGAACTTGAACGATCAGTGCCAGAGGGTAGTGCTCTGTTTGCTGGTAACAGCATGCCCGTTCGCGATATGGATTCGTTTTTTGCTCTGATTGACCGAAAGGTCCGCGTGATCTCTAATCGCGGCGCGAGCGGCATAGACGGAGTGGTTTCCAGCGCTTTGGGTGTCAGCGCTTCGCTACAGGCACCCGTATTTCTGGTGATCGGCGACCTTTCTTTTTATCACGATCTGAACGGGTTGATGTTAGCAAAATTGTACAAGATCCCGCTTATCGTCATTTTGATCCAAAATGACGGAGGAGGGATATTCTCGTTTTTGCCTCAGTCGTCGCAACAAGACGTATTTGATTACTTTTCGACAGCACACGGGCTTGAATTTGAAGAGATCGTCAAGAGCTACGACGGCAGTTATCGGAGGATTTCAAGTTGGGAGCAATTTCAAGCGGAACTGACGGAGGCGTTGCATCGTTCCGGATTGCAGGTATTGGAACTGAAAACTGATCGGGAGGAAAACGTTTCGTTGCACCGACGGATATTTTCAGCTTGTGCCAAGGTGCTTGAGAATCTGGGAGATGAACGGGATGCAAGAAATTAACGTTCCATTCTGTGGCGTGAATACATTTGTTCGCTATGAAGAAAATGGAACCGGACTACCTATCGTATTGCTCCATGGGTTTACAGGGGATTCGAGGGATTGGGTGAATTTTTTTAGAAAAGTGCCCATCGATCGTCCGTGGGTGGCCATTGATCTTTTGGGCCACGGACAAACCGACGCGCCAGAGACGGCGCTAAGGTACCAAATGGAGCACCAGATAGCCGATATCAGTGCGGTCATCGACCATTTGCATCTACGGTCCTTTATCTTGTTGGGGTATTCTATGGGCGGAAGAACTGCACTTGCCTATGCTGTCCAACACGCTCACCATGTGGCGAGTCTAGTGCTTGAAAGTGCGTCGCCTGGACTTTCAACCGAAGATGAAAGGAATCAGCGAAGAGCGTCAGATGAACTGCTTGCCAAGAGGATTCTTGAAGTGGGGACCGACCAATTCAGCGAAGAATGGGCTAATATTGCGCTATTTTCCTCACAAAATGGACTCTCCAAAGAAGACAAAGCACTTTCGCAAGCGGTTCGAAAGTCTCAACGAGCAGTGGGATTAGCGGGAAGCCTTCGCGGGATGGGTTCAGGAAGCCAACCGTCGCTTTGGACAGCATTAAGTCAATTGCCTATGCCTGTTTTGCTCATCAGCGGAGAACAAGATCATAAATTCACGCAGATTGCAGCGGCCATGCAACAGGCCATTCCACATGCCACTCGTGTGATTGTAGAGGGGGCAGGACACAATGTTCACCTGGAGTCGCCTAATGCATTCTGGAAAGAAGTAGAATATTTCATGAGGGCAATTTCACGGTAAACGTGCTCCCTTTTCCAACCATGCTGTTCACCACGATGCTGCCGCCATGTGCTTCTACAATCCACTTTGCGATAGATAGCCCGAGACCACTCCCCTGATTCTCCCGGTGGCGGCTGCTGTCTCCCCTCATGAATCGATCGAATATCTTCGGCAACTGATCAGGTGGAATGCCGATTCCCGTATCTTTTACTGCCAACTGACTAAAATTCGTATCACAGCCAAGCGTTACGACGATCGTGGCACCAGCATTGGTATATTTGAGCGCATTATCCAGAAGGATGAGCAGCAATTGTCGCAGCCGCTTGATATCGCCGACCGTTTTGCAGGGAAATTCGGTAGTTTCCAATTTCAACTCTTTGCCTTGATCTTCGGCGAGTGGATGAACGGTGTCCGCCACTTCATTGACGAGTGCGGAAAGGTCAATTTCCTCATGTTCAATCAGGATCTCCATCGAGTCTGCACGGGCTAATGTCAAGAGGTCTTCGATTAGCGTGGTGGTGCTAAGCACTTCGGAGTAGGCGTTGCCAAGCCAATGCAGTTCGCTCTCAATCGTGTGTTCAGGGTGACGCAACAGCACTTCCAGATTGGTTTTGATGATGGCGAGCGGCGTTCGGAGTTCATGAGAGGCATCTGCCACAAATTGTTGCTGTCTTTTCCAGGCGCGGATGGAGGGACTGAGGATTCTCGATGATAGCCATAGACCGATCAAGATGGTGATGCCAAGTGCAATAAACCCGACAATCCCCAGCGTCCACAGCAGATTGGAGAGTGTGGTGTCCGTGCGGGCTGCAGAAGTAGTCACGCGGATAATAAAATCTCCTCGCTGAAAATGAATCACTGCAAAAAAGGCTCGATAGGGTATGCCTTGATTGTCGATGGTTTTAAAAACCCCATCGGGATTGTTTTTAGCCACTTTATATATTGAAAGCGGACTGACAAACGGATTGCCGTCAATAAACACACTATATTGGACGGTGTTGCCAGGCACGCGTTGCCAAAGGCTGTAATTGTATTTTGTGTCGGTAGTGGTGGTGCGGTCCACAGTGGAACTATTAGTGGTTTTGCTGTTCATATGGGAGTGAATAGTATGTGTGGCGTAAGTGAGCAACTGATTGTCGAGCAACCCAAAGAGTTCGTTCGCCATCAGGCTATAGACCATCGCGAGCAGAACCAGCCAAATGGCAAGCAGTGTTCCGATAATGATTAGAAAGAGTTTGATGCGCATGGAGCTAAAGGCGTCATTTCTGATGTCTTGTGTCACGCGGATTCCATCCTTTGATTGTCCAATGTGAGAGTCATTCGGGTTTTTTCAGGGTATACCCAACACCGCGTACTGTTTGGATGGATGGACCATTTACACTGTTCAACCGTCTTCTCAGGTGATGGACATAGGTGTCAAGTACTCCTTCAAGCACATCTGTTTCATAGCCCCATACGTGATCGATTAATTGCTGTCTGGTTAACACTTGCCCGGAGTGTCGGATCAGCATCTCAAGGATTTGTGTCTCCTTTGGGGAAATGATCACTGGCTCCTCTTCCCCATATTCAATCGTACGCGTCAATACGTCAAGGTGGAGTCCCTCAAATTCAAGGAGATGATCAGTGACAAATTCAGTGGGTCTGCGTGTAAGGGCGTGAATGCGGGCCAGTAACTCTTCAGTCGCAAATGGTTTGACGAGGTAATCATCAGCCCCCGCATTTAAGCCTTCCACCCGGTCTGATACGGAATCCCTTGCCGTCAATAGCAGGATTGGCGTGGTGATCCCTTGCTGCCTTAGGTTTCTTACAATATCAAGTCCATCAATTCCGGGCAACATGCGATCTAGTACGATCGCATCATAAGGGACAGACATGGCGAGATGAAGGCCTTCTTCTCCTTCAAAAACTGCATCCGCCTGTATTTGGTCTTCTGCCACCAGCCTTACCAGCGCTTCTGCTAATTTGACTTCATCTTCCACAATCAAGATGCGCAAGCTATTCACCTCAAGATGAAGATACCACATAACATAAATCAGCGCACACTCCTGTAGGAGTGCGCGCTGATTAAACCGTGATGATAGAGTTTACGTTTGGCCTTGGTTACGTCGTGACCTTGTTGCCAACGGTTGCATCGTTCATTGCCGATTCGATTTCTGTGAAAGTCAGATCCGTACCGGCTTCTTCCACGCTGATATTGGCTGTTTCACGGCCAAAGATGACAAATGGAAGGGCCAGCACCAGGATTGCGATCGCGATGCCTTCAAAAATCACTTGATTGCCCCACAGACTTAAAAACCAGGGGATAAAGTAAATCGTGACGATGCCGCTCAGCACGCGGGCAGTCATTTCGTTAAAATACACGCCCTGTCCACGAAGCCTTGTGGGGTATTGTTCAGCCACCGTCAATTTGGAGACGGGGAACACGCCAAGACCAAAGAAGGAAGTGAGAAATCCTGCGATGACCACGAGTATCGGCGACTGGAATAAACCGAACATTCCTGCACCTATCGCAGCGAGAAGGAAGTAGATGGTGAGCAACCGCTTGCGACCAAACCGATCTGCCAGGTAGCCTTGTACGATAGAACCGATACCCGCCATCCCCATCATAAGTCCGGTAAAGAGAATGGCGCTTCCTGAACCGAACCCTCTAGACATGAGTAGTGTGGGGCCAAAGACCAAAAGGATATAAAAGAGCACAAGCGCTGCCGTGAGTTGAGCTGCTACAATGACACCGCGCTGAATATACGGGCTTTTTAATAATACTTTTGTCGTAGGTAACGTGTTTGCACCTTTTTGAATGACCACGAGAGCGCGGCGATTGATAAGCTCTGTATCATGGGGCAAGCCCGCTTGATTTTCTAGCTTTTCAACCAACCGTTGCACTTGATCTCTTCTGCCCTTTTTCAAAAGGTATCGCGGCGACTCTGGAAGCCAGATGGCGAGCGGAATCAACAGAATCAGCGGAATGCCGCCAAGATAAAATGGCACTCTCCAAGCAATGTCGGTAGAAAACGTGCTCAGTGCCCACAAGGATGCCAGATTGGGAATAAGGTAAGCGGCCGTTAATATGCCGTTTGAATAACCGATGCTTACCGCGCGGCGTTTGCTGTGAACAAACTCGGATAGAAACAGGTATGGCATGGGTAGGACTGCGCCTTCGCCAATCCCAGCTAGAAGGCGGACGAGAATGAGTTGCCAGACTGCATGAGTCAGGGCCCCTGTCATGGTGATGACAGAGAAAATGAGGATGCCGTAAAGCACCACGTTTCTTCTGCCAAACCGATCGGCAAGGATCCCCGCTGGGATCATCCCCACCACGACTCCTATCGTCGACGCAATGCCGAGAAGGCCCATTTCGTTTTGTGTGAGGTGCCAACTGCTTTTTAATACGGTGAGGACCGGACCAACAATGCCGATATCAAACGCTTCTGCCAGCCATACAATCGATAAGAGTGCAATGATACCAATGGTCGTTCTCGTGATCGGTGTACGATCCAGGCGGGCGAGCAAGTTTTCATCCGCATACAAAGACTGATTGATTTGCATGAGAGATAGCCTCCTTTATAGTGAATCAAAGCCTGATTAAGCACTTCTGGACAAATTGGATCGAAGACTGGGTACTTTGGTCTTTTGTCCGACAATGTAACTGACAATCGGTATCTTCCCAAGGAAGTTGGACACAATAATGGATACTCCGTACACAAAGATGATTGAAAGCGGGAGTAAAATCATGCGCATGGTCGTGTTGGGATGGACACTGTACACGAATACCTCCACGTAATGTAGTGCAAAGGGGTGTACCAAGAACACACCAAAAGATGCGGCGGCGACCATTTTTACAAAACCGCTGAACCATTGCATTGAAGCATTGTGCCGATTGTCTGCCCACCACACGCCAGCTCTCCAAAGCAATGCAGTGGTGGCGAGGCTGTAAGGAATCATAAATGGTTGTAATACAAGGTCTGACATGGAGTAATCCTGATTCAACAGATATCTTCCCATCGCGTAATGAATCCAAAGTGCAACCAGCATGGCAAGAAATGTAGCAACAAGCATTTTGGTGTGGGCAAGGAGGTACTTCTTCACCGGATTGTAGTGGATGGCAAACACTGCACCGGCGATAAACCAGAACTGGTAAGTCAAGAGATTACGGTCGCGATAAAGGATCAGCCACTTTACCACGATGGGCAAATGAGTGATATTCAGGTTTTGCAGATAGGCACTGTTCAGCCACATCAGGAAAAGTTCAAGGAAGAAACTGCCTACAAAAATCCAGATGTGCCATTTCTCTAATTTTTTCATCATAATGACGAAAAGCGGGAAGACCACATACAGTTGCATGGAAATCAGTAGATAGTAAAGGAAAAACTGATTGCCGGTCAAAAGTGCCTTGCCAATCACCTGGAACAGGTGGACCGCTGACCATGAAAAATGGTGCAAATATGTCCCTGAGAACAGGATGTAAGCCACCGTAAAAAATATATAGGGGATTGCAATCAACAGGAAGCGTTTTTTCCAAAACGTAACGGCCTTAAAGGGCTTCCTATAGTAAGTAATGAATAAGACAAGTCCGGTAATGAACATGAATGATTCTCGAGTGAAGTGTAGAGCGGTCAATCCTGCTTCCAGCAGTACATTCGCAGTGCTCATGTCCGGATTAAAGGTGTTATAAAAAGAAAAGTTGTGCACACATACGACGCCAAGGATAATAAAGGCCCGCATCAAATCTATTTCGTAAAGGTGTTCTTTCATGGATGAAGCCAAACCTCCTCTGGTAATGGCACCATCATAGCTTGCTAATTTTAAAAACATCTTAATGCCCGAAATGGCCAATAAGGCTTACTTTAAGGCGATTTTAAGATGTTGCTGGCAAATTAAAAGGATGAAACTTAATCTATAGTGGAAGGCGATCAACATGTCCGAACTGAGCCGAAAAATTGAAACCCGTTTGACTGGCAACGAAGAGAATGCTGTTTTTTATAATGAAAAATGGGTGGGAATTCGGAATTTACAATCTGACGTAATGGAAATCAAGCGTTTGTTATCTGAGCATGGGGTGAAACCTGGCGATAAAATCCTGCTGGCAAAAGAAAATTCCTATATTTTTATAGCGATTTATCTTGCACTCATTCAATTTGGTGCCACAGTAGTGCCTGTCAATCCTTCGATGCCAAAGCCTGAATTGATGAAAGTGGGCTCACGTGCTCAAGTGACCGGAGCATTTGTCAGTCAGGAGATCGTGGAACGAATGGACGTCGAGCAATTAAGCACTTTGCGCTTCATGGTGACGATTCCAAGTAAACTGGGAAATGCCAGCGAACTTGTGGTGAATACGGTGGGTAGTGCTGTCCATGAAATCACAACAGTACAGGAGCCTGGTGAAGAAGAAACCGCCATTTTGCTATTTACATCAGGAACGACGGGACTTCCCAAAGGGGTGAAACTGTCCCATCAGCAGGTGTTCGCGACGGTCTCTCAAGTGATCAGGACCCACATGCTCGATCAAAAGGATATTAGTTATTGCTTTTTGCCGCTGTTCCATATCAATGCGCAGGTGGTAGCACTATTGTCAACAGTGATATCAGGCGGCAAATTGGTGGTGGAGGAAAAATTCAGCGCCTCAAGATTCTGGAATACTGTGAACCAGCATCAAGTTACTTGGGTGTCAGCGGTGCCGACAGTCATCGGCATCTTAATCAAAGGGGAAAATACGCCTCAAGTGCCTGCGTCGTTGCGCTTTGTCAGATCGGCCTCTGCGCCTCTCCCTATGTTGACTGGGAAGCGCTTTGAATCCCGATTTGGCGTTCCGATCATTGAATCCTACGGCATCACAGAGGCCGCCAGCCAGGTTTGTGTCAATCCATTGCCACCTGGCAAACGCAAGGTGGGTTCAGTTGGTTTGCCAGCGGGTGTACACCTGAAAATTGTGGCGGATGACGGTCGTCAGGCAAACACTGGCGAAACCGGGGAAATCGCCATTCAAGGCGAAAGTGTGATCAGGCATTACGCCTACGGGGACGAAGGGAAAGACAGCTTTCAGGACGGCTGGTTTTACACGGGCGACTTGGGCTATGTCGACGAAGATGGCTATGTGTTCATCACGGGCCGCAAAAAAGAGATGATCAATCGCGCCGGGCAAAAAATCAGCCCAAGGGAAGTGGAGGATGTGATCAGCCAGCATGATGAGGTCAAGTCAGTGGCGGTGATCGGTCTGCCGGATGAGCTGTACGGAGAGCGCGTAGTGGCTTATCTCGTGCCGGAATCGTGGGCAAAAGACAAAGAAGAGTTGGTGCAGGCGTTGCATTCACTTTGCAAAAATTCTCTTTCAGCTTATAAGTGTCCGGAAGAGTTTAATTTTGTGGAAGCTATTCCTGCGGGACCTACGGGGAAAGTTCAACGCCATCGCTTGCGGGAAGAAGTATTGGCACTTGGATTTAGATAAGAAGTTGATGTGATGGAGTGAAGCCCAATTGAAATTCCGCTGGACTTATGTTTGGATTGTTCTTCTCATCGTGATTGTGTTGATGAAGTGGAACAGCTTGCAGGGACTTTTTACTGCAGCTGACCATCAAGTAACTAAAGATACATATAAAAAAGGTTCCGTCATCAAAGTAATGTCAATTGGCTCTTCGGTGGCGGAAGGGTGGGACGACCCTACTGGCGGTGGATACCTGAAGCGGGCGTTTGCATCGTTCAGCCAGTACAACCATGCCACGTTTGATCTTGTGAATCAGGCAAAAGCAGGAGATACAGTGGTAAAAATCGAAAATGAGTATAAGGGTTGGCTGAAGTCCATCAAGCCGCAAATTGTGGTGTTAGCCTGGGGCGCGTTGGATGACCTAAGTAACCACACCCCCATGGCCGTCTATAAACAGCAAATCAGAAACGAGATCGCGCTTGCGCTCGCGAGTCACGCCAAGGTGTTTGTCGTGACCCCACCCATCACAAGAGCATCTTACACACAGTACAAGGTGCAGGAAGCACAGATGGTCAATACGGAAATGTCGATAGCCAGGAGTTTTCCTGCAAATCAGGTGTATGTGTTTGATGTATTTAATCAAATGAAAATATACATTGCGTCCCATCATCAAACGTATGTCCCCTATATGGGCGACGGCTGGCATCCCAATACGAAAGGCCATGCGCTGGCAGGACAATTGCTGTTTAACGACATGAAAGCTGCGCTCGGATAAATGGTTGATAAGGAGAGTGTCGAATGAGCCAATATGTGGTGGGACATTTTTTACAACATGAACAAGCAGAACAAGCGGCGTTGGCGTGTCAAAAAGAATTTCCTGACAAGGTGTCATTAAGTAGCACTACTCCCCATGAAGAGTGGTGGAAAGCAGAGCGCTTGCTTGAATCATCATTCGTTGCGATCGGTGGGATGGCGGCTTCCGTGGCTCAGGTGGTGCCTGGATTTGGTGTGTTATTTCTCGGCGGACCGCTCGATGGTGTGAGGCAAGGACAGGCGCTGGCCGATTGGCTCATGTTCCATCCTCATCACCAGGAGAATGATAAAGCGACATTTGTGATTTTGTTGGTAGGAAGCGATGAAGTGGAAAAAGCTAAACAATTATTGGCGGATTTGGGGGCAGAGAATATCCATCAGGTTGCGGCCAAGTAAACTTACACGGTCATTTGATAAAAATCGAACGCCATCATCGTTTGCGCAAAAATTTCCTTTGCCTCTGCGAGCATCGCGGAGGCTTTATTGTCATCATAACGCGCGCTGATATGCGTCAACACAAGGGATCTTACATTCGCTGTCTTCGCGGTAATTGCGGCATCGATGTTGGTAGAGTGACCACTGATCGCTGCGAGTTTTGCCGCCTCTGGTGCGAACGTCGCTTCGTGAATCAGTAGGTCTGCATCCCGAGATAATTCAACCGCTGCCGGACAAGCAGAGGTGTCTCCTAGTATGACAATTTTTTTCCCCTGGACGGGAGGTTCAATAAAATCCTTCCCGCTAAATCGCCTGCCATCTGATAGTTCGATTTCTTCCCCTTGCTTCAAGGTGCCAAAAAGAGGGCCGAACGGGATTCTTTCAGCGACCGCTTTTTCCACCATAAAGCGACCGGGCTTGTCAGGCAGGTGCAGTGCGTAACCAAAGCTCTTGATTGGGTGTACCAAAGCGGCACACTCGACCCTGGCTGTAGGAAGATCAAGCACTTGACCATCCGTCGTGATCTCCTCAAAATAAAGCGGATAACTCAAATTAGTCTGACTTTGTTTCAATACCAGTGTTACGAAGGATTTAATGCCTTCCGGCCCAATGATGGTGAGTGGCTTCTCCGATCCACCTTGCAATGATCGGCTGCTGAGGAATCCCGGCAACCCAAAAAGGTGATCGCCATGCATGTGAGTGATGAAAATGCAGGTTACCTGTGCAGGGCTGACCGAAGCCCGTTGAAACTGGTGTTGTGTGCCTTCGCCACAATCAAACAGCCATACCTCCCGCGACTGGTCAAATCGTATGGCGATGCTGCTGACATTGCGTTTGCGAGTAGGTGCCCCGGCACCTGTCCCTAAAAAAATAACATCCATCGGTATCTCCTCTATTTTGCTGCTTTCCCCATCTAAACCAAACGCCTGACCATTGTCAAGTTACTAAGGCGATAACGCCCTTGATGAAGATCCTGATAGCCTACCTTGCCGCTTCCCCCTCCTGCACAGAGGTACCGGCCTGCGCCAGTAAAGATGCCGAGATGGCGGCCCTCAGCGAAGATCAATAAGTCGCCCGGTGACATAGGTCGCAGGCGCCAGTCGATCGGTTGTCCTATTTGCTGCAACTGGAGTACATCTGACACAGGGAGTCCTAACGCCTTTTTGTAGACGAAAAAAACAAACGTAAATGGGTCGAAGCCTTGGTCACCGCGGCCCCGGTTGTGTCCCCAAATCAGCGGTGTTCCGAGATGAGACTGAGCGGTTCGAATGATTCTCAAAATCGCCTCTGCTCTGTGAATGGTCATATTAGATATCGAGATTTGATGGAGTGGGGGTTTGTCCCACTGTAGCTTCAATTGAAACAATGTTTTATAAGGTGACCGAATTTGGATCGATTTGATGTGACGGCCTGTCAGTTGCGCATTCACATAATGCAGAAGTCCGCCCGGGCGGTAAAAATCTCCGATGTCTTCCCGTTTTGCTCTTGGCATCGATCGGCGAGGAGGTTCAGGCGGAATGCGCACTGGCTCGACAAATAAAATCACCTTGCCACTCGCTTCTTCAGTCCATTCTGCACGCAAGAAACGAATGTACAAGGTGTAACCTCCTCTTTACCTGGTCAGTAAAGAGTAGTATGGGCGAATTAGCTACTTTTCATAGCCATTAGAGCTTAACCAAGCGCAGATTCAAGATCCTTCTGTATGTCTTCCACGTCCTCGACGCCTACGGAAAGTCGTACCATGCCGTCTGTCAGGCCCATTTTCAACCGTTCTTCGCGCGGGACTTGAGAGTGGGTCATGGTTGCCGGGTGTTGGACCAGTGAGTGAATATCTCCCAGGCTCACCGCTCGTTTGATCATCTTCAACTGGTTCATCAGGTTGCGTCCGGCTTCAATGCCACCTTTTAGTTCAAAGGAGATCATGGCGCCAGGATGACGCATTTGTTTTTTCATGATGTCCTCGTCGCCAGACTTCATTCCCGGGAAATACACTTTATCGACGGCGGGATGGGCGGATAAAAAATTGACTAACACTTGTGCGCTTTTTACTTGTTGGTTCATGCGAAGTGCAAGCGTTCGCATTCCTCTTAGCAACAGCCACGCGTCAAAAGGCGCAAGCACCGCCCCAATGTCCTTGAGTGTCGTCATGCGGATGGACTGCATCAGTTCTGCTTTCCCCACCGCCACTCCAGCGATCACATCACCGTGTCCACCGAGGTACTTGGTCGCAGAGTGAATCACCACATCCGCACCGTGAAGGATTGGCTGTTGCAAATAAGGACTCATGAAGGTATTGTCGACGATCACCGGAAGCCCGTGCTTATGGGCGATTTTCGCCACTTTTTCGATGTCGACTAGGGATAGCGTCGGATTGACGGGAGTTTCTAGGTAGACCGCCTTGGTGCCAGGTGTAATCGCGGATTCAATCTCCGCATCAGTACGAAGTTCTGAAAATCCATGATCGATTTGGAACCTGTCTTTCAAGAGCTCAAGCAGGCCAAAAGTGGAGCCATAGAGGCCGCTTGAACATAGCAGGTGATCCCCGCTTTTTAAAAGATTCATGAGGACAGCAGAAATCGCCCCCATTCCGCTGCCAAAGGCAATCCCATCCTCGGCCCCTTCAAGTCTAGCTACTGCCGTTTCAAAAAGCCGGACGGTGGGATTGGATAAACGTGTATAAATATAGCCATGTTCCTCGCCGGCAAATCGCCTGGCGCCAGTTTCCGCGCTGGGAAAGGTAAACGTGGACGTCTGCACGAGTGGCGGGATCAAGCTGTCATAGCTGTTGCTTTCAGTGGTCACCTCGGCCAGCAAGGTATTCCAATGAATATCGTCGGTCATAAGTATCCTCCTTGGGTTTGAAAGCGCTTATCAGTCAACATGCCTATTATAATTCTCTTTTGCTCGAATAAAAAACCGCTTGACGTACTCCATACATATGTGATAGTTTTCTCACATAACTAAATAGTCTTTTGAGACTCTTATCCAGAGCGGCGGAGGGACTGGCCCGATGAAGCCCGGCAACCGACAGCGAAATTTGCTGTAGTGGTGCTAATTCCAGCAGGTGAAGACCTGGAAGATGAGAGGGAACGTCTGACATGGCAGGCCGCTTCCCCTCGAAGTGGTTTTTTTATTTGCAAAATACTAATGTCCCAGAGGGGGAACGTCCATAATGACTAGCAATTGGAATTTTGAAACCCGCGCCATTCATGCGGGCCAATCACCTGATCCTGCCACAGGATCAAGGGCAGTGCCGATTTATCAAACCTCATCGTATGTGTTTCGCGATACGGAACACGCAGCGAATCTGTTTTCTCTGAAAGAAGCGGGAAATATCTATACCCGCATCATGAACCCCACGACTGATGTGTTTGAGAGTCGTATCGCTGATCTTGAAGGCGGAGTGGGTGCGCTCGCAGTGTCATCCGGGCAGGCTGCCATCACATTTTCGCTTTTGAACATCGCCGCGGCAGGGGATGAAGTGATTTCCTCTACCAATTTATACGGAGGAACTTATAACCTTTTTGCGGTGACGCTGAAGCGGCTTGGCATCCTTGTTAAATTTGTCAATCCAAGCGACTTGGAGGGGATTGAAGCAGCATTTACAGAACGCACCAAAGCGCTGTACGTTGAAACCATCGGCAATCCCAGCGTCGATGTCGCTGATCTTGAAAAGTTGGCGGAAATTGCGCATCGACACGGCGTTCCGCTCATTGTCGACAATACGTTTGCCACCCCGTACCTCTGTCGGCCCATTGAGTTTGGCGCAGATATCGTCGTTCATTCCGCTACCAAGTTCATTGGAGGTCACGGCACTTCCATTGGCGGTGTGATTGTCGATGGTGGTAAATTCAACTGGGATAACGGCAAATTCCCCGGACTGTCGGAACCGGATGAAAGTTATCATGGTATTTCTTACGTTCGCGATGTCGGCGCTGCTGCCTACATTATCAAAGCGCGCGTGCAGTTGTTGCGGGATCTGGGTTCGGCGCTCTCTCCATTCAACAGCTTCCTTTTTTTGCAGGGTCTGGAGACCTTGCATTTGCGCATGGAACGGCATAGCGCCAACGGTCTTGCCATCGCCCAATTTCTGGAATCTCATCCGAATGTGGCGTGGGTCAATTATCCTGGACTTGAAAAGAGCCCCTATTATCAGCTGTCGCAAAAATACCTGCCAAAAGGCCAGGGGGCAATCCTCACCTTTGGCATTAAGGGCGGCGTAAAAGAAGGAGGACGCTTTATCGATTCACTCAAGCTGTTCTCCCACCTTGCCAATGTCGGTGACGCCAAGTCGCTCGTCATTCACCCGGCGAGTACGACTCACCAGCAGCTGTCCGAAGAAGACCAAAAAGCTTCGGGGGTGACACCGGACCTCGTCAGGCTCTCGATTGGCATCGAGAGTTCGGAGGACCTGATCCAAGATCTCGACAAAGCGTTAGCCGCTTCTATACAATAAAAAAAGCAGGCCGCATCGTCGGCCCGCAAAATCATCAGGATGGGGACAACGCTGCCTCATCCTGTTTTCTTTTTTTGTCCATTCGGTATAACACAGGCATCATGATGATAGCGATGATGACCACCGGTATGCTTGTCCACTGGGCAGCATCCCAATGGAATAAAAACCTTGGACTGTCACCTCGCAGCATCTCAAGGAAAAACCGTTCGGCATTGTAGAGGATCATTTCAATCAAAAACAGCCATCCGCGCGGGATTCGCCATTGCTTGATGATTAAAAGAAGCGCGAAGATGATGATGTCACCTTGTCCCTCCCAGACCTCCGCAGGCCAAAGCGGTTTGTTGCCAAACGTGGCATGAGCGAGCGTGCCAGGCGGATAGAGTAGACCGAAATTGCCGCCAGTCGGGCTGCCAAACGCATCTCCATTCATCAGGTTGGCGTCCCGACCAATGCTTTGACCAAGAATGATGCCAGGCGCGGTGAGGTCAGCCATCTCCCAAAAACTCAAGTGTTTCATCCGCACATAAATGATTCCTGCGATCAGGCTTCCCGCTATCCCCCCTTGAATCGACAACCCGCCGTTCCAGATGGCGATAATCTGCCCAGGGTGTACGCTGTAGTACTGCCAGTCAAAAAAGAACACCTGCCAAAATCGCGAGCCGATCAGTCCGCCGATAAAAAGAATGGGTGCCAGGTTCAGCATATGATCCACTAAGTGGCGCTTACCTTCGACTTTCGCCAAAAAAACCGTCACGCCAAGTCCCATCAAAAACGCAAGCAAAAACAACGTGCTGTAGGCACGCACAGGAAATGAACCGATATAGAACCAATACTGATGCATTCTTGTCCTCCCTGACCAGTTGGTTGTGACCATTGTACCAAATTTAAGAAGCAGAGTCCTGAATGCTTTCCGTCTTCAGTCGGATGTGTCGTTGTAAAATTCATGATACAAAGAAGTCAAGAAGAAAGAGGTGAGCAAAAGTGAAACGCACTTTGGCGATTGCAGTGGCTGTACTAGGGATTTTATTGTTATTGAAAGCAGTAGGGTTGATGTCAGAAACTGTTTCCCATGTGATTGCTATCTATTGGCCGGGGCTCTTTATCCTATGGGGGCTTGAAGAATTTGTTAACCATATGATTCGCGGCAGGAAAAAAGTGCTTTGGCCGGCGCTGTTGACTTTTCTTGGCATTGTGCTTTTGCTTCAAAACCTTCACGTTCCGGGTATTAGCGTGATCAATCCCTGGTTGCTGTTTTTAGCTCTGTTTTTGATTTACATCGGCGTGTCATCACTGCTTGGCATCTCTACAGTTCGAATCATGGTCAATTCTAAAAAACGCCGCTGGAATGACTATCTAAAAAAAAACGTGAAGTATGATTTTTCATCCCGTGTTGACTTCGATAAAACGGCCGAGTTTAATGAGAATATTCATGAAAATGTGAATACAAAATTAACGAAAATCCCCAAGATCGGCGACTTTCGAATCGGAGACGGACCATGGACACTGGAACCTTTATTCTTGAAACAACTGGCGGGGAGTGTTCGCATTAATCTTGGCACGGCCGTCATTCCTGATGGCATTACCCCGATCGAAATCAGCGGCGGGGCAGGAGAAGTGCGGATCGCCGTTCCTGAAGGACTGGCGGTGAACATTAAAGTGGAATTGTTTGCGGGAGAGATTCGCGTCTTTGATCAAAAATCAGAAGGGGTCTCGATCCCCGAGTATCACTATATTTCTCCCGATTACAGCGAAGCAGGTAAAAAAGTCGATATTTTCATCCGATTGAAGGCAGGGGAAGTTCGAATTACAAAGGTGATGTGATGGGAAATCAGAATACCTTGGCATTTTTTATTCGAACGCAAGTTCGCGTGGCTTGGATCAGTACTGGATTGTCAACTATACTTTTCTTTCTAATGCTTGTCAACGGGAATTTGCAACATTGGGGCAATGCAATTTCACACATTATCCGCATGTCAGTTCAGGCGTCTGATGTGCTGATCGGACTTCTATTTTTCCTCATGGCTGCCGTTGTGAACACCATCATCACCATCATCATCAGTTTTCAGGGCACCAGGGAAATGCGTGCCAAACTTTCAATGGTGGCAGAAGCCAGCTCGCTATATGCTGCAGGAAAATTGACCTATCGGATGAACGTCACAGATCACGATGACTTATCGATGATTGCGCAAAATTTGAATGTCATGGCAGAGCGTTTGCATGATCAGGTGTCAGTGCTTCAGGAAGCGGCTCGTCAGAATGCCGAGTTGCAAAAAAGTGTCGAGGCGGCAGCCGTTTTGAGAGAACGGGAACGGGTGAGAAGGGAACTCCATGATCGTGTGAGTCAGGAACTATTCGGGTTGTCGATGTTAAGCTCGACGGCGGCTAAAATCAGGGGCAGCAAGCCTGACAAGGCGCTTGAATTGTTGCCGGAAATTGATGAATTGGCAAAGCATGCTCAAGGTGCTATGCGAGCACTG
Organism: Bacillota bacterium; assembly: GCA_021785975.1. Taxonomy (GTDB): domain Bacteria; phylum Bacillota; class Bacilli; order Alicyclobacillales; family SLC66; genus JAJZCL01. The sequence goes on from JAJYOE010000016.1 coordinate 17,821, forward strand.
TTGTTAGAACTTCGACCCCTCGAATTGAATCAACGTCAACTTGTTCCCGCATTGAAGGATCTTGCTGGCGAAATGGCTGAACGCACGGGGATCAATATTGATTTTCATTATTTCGTGGGTGATGGAGTCAAGGTTGAGATCAATTCGGCCATTGAAGACAGCCTGTTTTTGATTGCGCAAGAAGCGATGATCAATGCGATTAAACATGCGGAACCTTGTCATATTTCCCTTGAACTCAATATAGAAACCTCTCGATTAGTGCTTCGCGTAACAGATGACGGTAAAGGGTTTGCACTCGAAGAAGGCAAGTTGACCTCTGTCGGATTGCGCTCGATGAAGGAAAGAGCAGAACATTTAGGCGGTACCGTGGCTGTTAAAAGCGATAAGGGGAATGGCACTGAAATAATGTGTATTATCCCACGAATCGAATGAGAAAGAAGGGGAATCATGACAGCACCGATTAAAATCCTAATTGTTGATGATCACCATGTGGTTCGTAAAGGATTGCGAACTGTGCTTGAATTGGAAGATGATTTTGTAATTGTTGCCGAAGCAGAGGATGGGGACGGGGCATTGGTTCAGTATGATCGCCATCGACCGAATGTCGTTCTGCTTGATTTGCAAATGGAGCCGGTGAATGGGATTACAGCACTTGGTGCCATTAAAAAAGTAGACCCTGCAGCGAAGGTCATTGTGCTCACCAGTTTTGTCGACTCTTCTCACGTTTTGCCTGCTATGGAGGCGGGAGCGACCGGATACCTATTGAAAACAGCCGATCCGGATGAAATTGCGACGGCGATTCGAAATGCGATGGTAGGCAAAGGGACATTTGATCAAGTGGCGATTCAGGCGATGACAGAAGGGATGAAAAACCGTGCAAAGTTTGCAGAATTGACTGAGCGGGAAAGAGAAGTGCTGCATTTGATCAGCAAGGGCAAATCCAATCAGGAGATCGGCGATGAACTATACATCGGCATCAAAACTGTAAAGACACATGTCAGCAACATATTGTCTAAACTAGGTGTAGATGATCGGACGCAGGCTGCGGTCTATTCGCTCCGTTATTTATTTTTCGAAGAGGAGGATGGCTGATTAGGTTGTGGATTTTAAATGTAGTAGTATAATGAACATGGATTGAAATGTATGTGAAATTTCACTCAAGGAGGGAGTAGGATGGCAGAAACTCAATACTCTGCTGGACTAGAGGATGTTGTGGCCGCAACATCAGAAATATGTTTTATTGATGGCGATGAAGGAAGACTGGTTTATCGCGGATATGATATTCACGATTTGGTAAATGGCGGCTGCACATTTGAAGAAGTCGTTTTTCTGCTCTGGAACGGTGAGTTACCAACCCAGGCACAACTAAAAGAGTTCAATGAGACAATTCGTTCCGAGCGAGCGCTCAATCCAAAAGTATTGACAGCGCTGAAAACATTGCCGGCATCAGGCAACGCGATGGAAATGCTGCGCACCCTGGTGTCAGTTGCAGGTCTCTACGACGAGGAAGATTCGGACAACTCATACGAAGCCAGCGTTCGTAAAGCGACACGCTTAGTCGCTCAACTTCCCACCATGGTGGCTGCGATCGAACGCTTCAAAAACGGACAGGAACCCATTGCCCCGCATGCGACATTAAATCTTGCTGGTAACTTTATTTATATGCTGACCGGTCAGGAACCGGATGATTTTACGAATCGCTCTTTTGAAATCGCACTCATTTTGCATGCTGATCATGAGTTAAACGCTTCCACGTTCTCAGCCCGTGTGACAGCGGGTACGCTTTCTGATATCTATTCGGCGATCACATCCGCAGTTGGCACGTTGAAAGGGCCACTTCATGGCGGTGCTAACGAGCAGGTCATGTTGATGCTAAAAGAAATCGGCCCGATTGAAAACGCGGAAAGCTGGATTCGAAACGCACTGGAAAGCAAGCGCAAAATCATGGGCTTTGGCCATCGCGTGTATCACACCGAAGACCCTAGAGCTACCCATCTTCGCAAAATGTCCAAGGAAATGGGAGAGCGCCATGGAGACACTACATATTACGAGATCTCCCAAGTGGTGGAAAAAGTAGTCAAAGAATTGAAGCACCTCAACCCTAATGTTGATTTTTATTCCGCATCGACGTATTACATGATGGGATTCCCCATTCATTTGTTTACTCCTATTTTTGCGGTCAGCAGAATTTCTGGATGGACAGCGCACGTACTTGAACAATATCGCAACAATCGACTGATTCGTCCACGCGCTGAGTATGAAGGCATTAAGCGTCGTGCCTATGTGCCTCTGTCAGAGCGCTAGGTAAAAGTTTCAAGCGTATACTCCTTCGTTCGGGGAATGCTAGTACCACGAAGGAGGTGGTAAGCGTGGCGCAAGGACAAAAAACCAACACGCTGTTAGTAAAAAGTGCAAGTCGTGCACTTGATCAATTGAAGTACGAAGTGGCAGGCGAACTTGGGATTCAAACTCCGCAAGACGGTTACTGGGGTACAATGACAACTCGTGATACTGGCGCTATTGGAGGTCATATCACTCGTAAACTGGTGGCACTTGCAGAGCAACAACTGGCCGGTCACCAATAAATTGCTATCATAGTAAAGAAGGGCTGCCCTCACTCTGAGTGGCAGCCCTTGTTATTCAATGAATTCGCGATTGTTCGGAGATTCCGCTCAGCGCGTCCCCTGCTTCGTTCACGTGGATGTCGACTACCGCAAGATCACCCAGCGCGCAAATTCCTACCAGATTGCCATTCTCAACCACAGGAAGGCGCCGTATTTGTTCAGATGACATCAGGTCAGCTGCTTCATGGGCATCAGTATCAGGTGATACTGTCACCGGATTTTTTGTCATGCAGTCCTCTGATTTTGTGGTATTTGGATCAAGCCCCAATGCGATACAGCGAATGACGATGTCGCGGTCAGTGATCATTCCGACGAGACGGTGGTTATCAACCACCGGAATGGAACCGACATCGCTTGTTTTCATGTGTTTTGCCACTTCCATCACTGAAGATGTGGGTGTGCAGGTAATGATGTCGGTGGTCATCAGTTCCCTGATTTTCATAAAACTCCTCCTTTAAATGCGAGTAAAGTACAGGAGTTAGTTTGTGTCTTCTTTCTTTGATTTAGCCGACAGAAACCCCCAAAAACTGTTAAATAAGCCGTAAAAGGCCCAGAGTCCGGTTAGCAGGTGAAGTGCATTGTCCATTGGCAATGGCGCTGGGGTAAACAGGTCAGATTGTAGTGTGCCAGCCAGTCCCCAGGCAAGCAGTCCAGCTCCAAGCAGGAGGTTGTACACCATCAGTCCTGTGGCATCCGCTTTATGCGCCATGGTCAGTCCTGTCAAACCAATCATCAAATAAATCAACACTGTTAAGATGGGGAGTGTCAATGCATAAAAGAGGTGCCTTTCAAAAATACCCGCGATGGCGAGCAACAGATAAATCCATCCAGTCAGTCGTGTGTATAAGACATACGCTTTCATCATGATCACCGTCCACTTTTTATCGAATGTATGGGACAAGTGCTGCACATATGCCTATCCTTTCACGGGAACATTAAATTAAGGAGGGGTGATCATGGTTGAAAAAGACGCGCCTTGGCGGCAAGCTGAGAAGATCCATCCTTGGACTCGGGAAACTGATCCCAGTTCCCTTGCAGGGGATGAATGGGTAGATAAAGGGGATCCTGGAGTAGAAAAAGCGGTAAAAGAGGAAGATGTCAAAGCACATCCCCATCGTCCGGTGATGGAGCGCTTCATGCATCCCCAGCACGATGTGGAAAGCTGAACCAGCAGAGGCGGAACAGAAATGTTCCGCCTTTACAATATGTGAAAAATCATATTTAATGTTATTTGGCTCATTATTCGTGGAGGAATTTCGCGCATGAACTGGAAAGTGACCGTTTTGGTGATTTTATCTTTTTTGGTCTCGTCATGTGGAATTCCGGCTACCACTTCGCAGGGAGCAGTAACTGCTAAATCAAAAATGATGCAATTGACTGGAACCGGATCCACGTTCGTTGATCCATTGCTAAGTGTCATTTTTTCTGAATATTACCAGGCCACTTCAACCGAAGTGAATTACCAGCCGATCAGCAGTGGCGGTGGAATTGGCCAAATTATCGCGAAAACAGTTAATTTTGGCGTCACAGATGTGCCGTTTAACCATGTGGAAATGGTAAGCGCTGTGCAATCTGGCGGACCGATCGAGGAAATGCCGATTACTCTTGGTGCTGAGGCGATTGTTTACCACTTGCCGCAGGTAAGTACCCCACTTCAGCTCGACGGGCAGTTGATCACCGATATTTTCCTGGGAAAAATACATAGGTGGAATAACGCTTCTATCGCGCGCCTGAATCCTGATGTGAAACTTCCCAATTTGCCGATTCGAGTCATATACCGTGCTGATGCCTCAGGGACCACTTACCAATTTACAGATTACTTGAGCCATATCAGTCCCGTTTGGAAAAGCGATGTAGGCGTCGGTAAAGCGGTCTCATGGCCTGTTGGAATTGGCGGCAAAGGCAATGCCGGTGTGGCCATGGCAGTGAGGTCGATTCCAGGAGCGATCAGTTATTTGGAGTTTTCATTTGCCAAGAGTTCGCATCTGCAATTTTCATGGATAAAAAACCGTTCTGGCAAATTTGTGGGCCCGAATTTTTCGAGTATCACTGCAGCTGCCAACCAATCTAACATAATCACTCCAGAAAATTTCTCAATTGTAAATGCCCCGGGGAGAAATTCTTACCCGATTTGCGCCTATTCCTGGGTGGCTTTTTATCGCATACAACAAAGTCCTATCATCAAATCAGAATTGAATCAAATGCTTCGCTGGCTTGTTACTAAAGGTCAAACCTACGCCAGGCAACTTGGCTACGTGCCACTTCCAAAGCGTATTCGCCAAACGGATTTGTCTTTATTAAGGGGAAATTGGGAATGAACAAATTTCGCAAGCATGATTCGGACCGCCTGTTTGCAGGTGCCTTGTTGTCGTTTGCACTGATACTTGTACTGTTTATTTTTGTCATCATCAGCGTGCTGATTGAGCGTTCATGGAAATCCATCACTACTTTCGGCTTTTCTTTCCTGACCGGACAAACCTGGAATCCGCTTCGTCATATGTATGGATCCCTACCGTTTTTGTACGGGACCTTGATCAGTTCATTGATCGGGTTGGTTTTGGCCACTGTGGTGGGTGGCGGAACAGCAATCCTTCTCACGCAATTCAATCACCTTCGGTTCGTGAAACTTGCAACCTTTTTGCTCGATGTGTTAGCGACAATCCCCAGTGTGGTATATGGATTGTGGGGATTATTTGTTTTGGTGCCATGGCTGCGAAATACGGGGGAGCCGTTCCTTAAAGCAACGCTTGGCTTTGTTCCTTTATTTAGCGGTCAGGTTTGGGGAGTGGGACTTCTCGCAGCAGGACTTATTTTAGGCATCATGATGTTGCCTACCATCATTTCAGTGGTGCGAAAATTGATGGATCAAGTGCCTCAAGAATTGCAGGATGGCGCTATTGCGCTTGGAGCCACCAGAACGGAAAAGGTGAGAATGGTCGTATTGCCCTATGCGAGGGTGGGAATTCTCGGTGCTGTGTTTTTAAGTTTTGGCAGGGCGCTTGGAGAGACCATTGCAGTGACAATGGTGATCGGCAATAGCCCGACCATATCATCCTCTCTTTTCCAGCCGGGAGATTCTCTGGCCAGTGTTCTCGTTACCCAGTTTTTAGAGGCTAGTACTCATTTATACCTCTCCTCTTTATACGAGATTGGTCTCGTTCTCCTTATCGTGGCTGTGCTTTTCCATAGCGTATCTAAATTTTTGGTGTGGCGCGTCTCTGAACGTGCGAGGATCGCATGAAAGAAGAACTTTTCATTCGTGCCATTAAAAAAAGGAAACGAAGAGACCAGTGGTTTTTTGTATTTTTGTTAGTGATGGGTTTTTTCTCGTTGTTTCCGCTGTTTAGTGTGCTGTACTATGTGGTGAGTAAAGGCTGGCCGGGTTTGTTTGCTGCCAATGATTTGATATCGGTATTTGGGACGCTGGAAATGACGCTGTTCGCATTGCTTTTTGCTGCTCCGCTCGGGATTGGTTTGGGTTTTTACTTGTATGAAACCAGAGGGACCAGGACGGTGACAGTGATCAGGTTTATCGCAGAATTGCTGGCTGGCATGCCATCCATTCTTGTCGGCATGGTGGTATATGCGATCGTTGTTATTTCTACAGGAACATTTTCACTGTTTGCAGGAAGCGTATCGCTGGCAGTTTTCGTGCTTCCTTTTCTGGCAAGAGAGACAGAGGATCGATTGATTGCTTCCACCTCAACACTTAAAGAAGGAGCGCTCGCGCTTGGTGCGAGTAATTCACGCGCGCTATTGCAAATGGTATTACCAGTGATGAAAAGGCCGCTCTTGGTCGCCGTTTTGCTCGGTGTGATTCGCGCGATGGGGGAGACAGCTCCGCTTATTTTTACCTCGCTTGGCAATAACTTTTGGCCTGCTGGAGTGTTTTCCCCTGCTTCGACGTTATCGTTGCAGATTTATTTTGACGCGTTGTCTCCTTATACAGGCGTGCAGGCGCAAGCGTGGGCTGGCGCGCTGATCCTCATCGCGATGATCATGATTCTGTTTTTGGTGGCCAGGTGGATTTCAAAGGGAGAAAGCAAATAGGGGGCCATATGGGAAAATCGTTGATTGTAGAAACGCTTTCTGCATTTTACGGGAAACAACAAATTCTTCGCCATGTCTCTATGACGATGCCTGAGCATCAGGTAACTACCATCATTGGGCCTTCTGGCAGTGGGAAGACCACTTTTGTCAGGTGCCTCAACCGCTTGCACGAAACTACTCCCAATGCGCACATGGAAGGGAGTGTGTGGCTCGATCATCAGAATCTGTACGAGTTGGATCCCATCATCGTTCGTCGAAAAGTTGGAATGGTATTTCAAGCACCTAATCCATTTCCGACAAAAACCGTTTATGAAAATGTGGCTGCGGGGTTACGCCTGAACGGCATACGAAATAAAAGTATTATTTCTGAACAGGTGGAAAAATCTTTGCAACTGTCATCGCTTTGGAACGAAGTGAAAAATAGTTTGCACCAACCCGTTTGGAATTTAACTCGCGGTCAGCAGCAACGCCTATGCATCGCTAGGGCGCTTGCCATAGAACCGTCTGTGTTAATTCTAGATGAACCGTCTTCCACGCTGGACCCCTTGTCCGCACTTAAAATTGAGGAGTTGGTAGAAGATCTGAAATCCAGTTACACCATTGTACTGGTCACTCACAACATGCAACAGGCTGCTCGTGTGGCAGATTTGACCGCGCTCTTTTTGGAAGGCGAACTTGTTGAACAGGGGTCCCCCGCAGATCTTTTTACCCGCCCGCGGGATAAACGGACGGAGGATTATTTGACAGGTCGTTTCGGATAAATGATGATCTGCGGGTTTCGCTCCCAACGCCTCAGCAATGGATAGGGATCAAATGCCCATTCTCTTGATCCTGTGTCGCGATAGACGCCAAAGTGCAGATGAGGAGGAAATTTTCCAGAGGTACCTGGTTTTCCGTACCCGCTGCTTCCGACATACCCGATGACCTGCCCGGGCTGAACGATTGTACCTTGCTTGATTCCCTTAGCATAAGAAGACATATGCGCATAGTAATAGTAATAATTGTCGGCAGACCTGATTCCGATCCGCCATCCTCCCAATCGATTCCACCCAATCAATTCTACGTATCCATAACACACGCTGAGCACAGGAGTCCCATATCCCGCAAACATATCGGTACCTTCATGCATTCGTCGTCCACCATAACTTCGACCTTGACCCCAAGTGTCGTTATACGCCACGCTAAATCGTTTGGATAAGGGAAATACCCGGTCTGTCAATTTGCCAGAGTTGAATTTCTTATATACGTTAGCCAGCGCCATGATGCGATCGACAGACGATTCATGCTGATAATAATCCCAAAGAATTTCAGATGGATCAAATTCATTGGCACCGCTCTGTGAAAGCCAACTGGCGATTGCGGCTACCCTGTCGTACGGATCGTCCTGTGATGCTTTTCCATCTCCATCCCCGTCTTTACCGTAGCCTTGAAAAAACAGGATGCGACTGGCATTGGTATCGTCTTGCACTGGATTGCCCAATCCTTGCCATAGCCATGGTGAAAAGCGAAACCCTGATTGGGTGAACGGTTCCTTCGCGGTTCGCTTGATGCCTGCCGGTGGTAAGGTGGATGCGCCGTATGCATCCAGTGCGATCAGGATGGTCCAAGGCACTCCCTGCGCTTTTTGTGCCCTGAGATACCAGTCCGGGACATGCGCAGGCTTATCAGTTGCCGTTTGCGCCTGAATTTGCGGACTGGCAGCACTGATAACGCTGAAAGACATGAAAACGATAAGCGGGATTGCGATGCTTTTTTTTAGTGCCAAGAGACTTCCCCCCTGAATGATCATCTATCTGTAGTTTGTGCGATCAAACACAAATCAGACGTGACAAGATTTTCTTCCAGAGGATGGTCGGTATATCAGCTGAAAGGGCGGGAAATATAGCTTTGAAATCTAAACGAACAAGATGGAGGGAAAAAAATGCAGCAACAAACATGGCAGATCCAACAGCAACTCCAAAGAATTCAGCAACTTAGCGCAGAGGCAGGTCAAATTAACCAGCAAGTGGTGCAAGAATTGCAGCATGTGAATCAGCAAGTGGCGCAATTGACTTCTATAAATGTAGCGAATACCATGCAATACCAACAGCAAACACAGGGCGGCTATTACGGTTCTCCCGGTACCACCGCATTAAATAGCGTGATGCAGGCTGACAGACAAGCCATCGTTCAGGAAAACTCCCCCAGCTATCGCAATTACAATACGCAAACTCCGCAGTACTCACCGATGCAAAGTGTGAATTACAGCGCTTCAGCTTCTTCAGGCAGCAGTGCTCCGATTCAATCGGTGATGATGGCAGATCAACAGTCGAGTACGTCCAGTTATCGTCCGCAATATGGCAGTTATTCCTCAACGATGATGTAATTGCACACAAAAAAAGGCTGTCCCTGATCTTTCCATTCAGGGACAGCCGTTATTTTGCTGAAGGTTAATCGTTTTGTGAATGGTCAATTCTCATCAGTCGCAGACGACGAATTCTCTCCTCTGTGGGAGGGTGGGTGCTAAAAAGACCAGCTACGCTTCGACCGCGCAGCGGATTGACAATGTACATATGGGCAAGCGCCGCGGTGCTGGCAGAATTGCGTTCATCTTGGCGCCGTCCTGTGCCAAATCGTGAAACATGATCGAGTTTCGCGAGTGCATCCGCCAATCCGTCCGGGTCACGAGTCAGCCTCGCCGCGCCTTCGTCCGCTTTGTATTCTCTGGATCGTGAGATGGCCAACTGAACTAATGTCGCTGCAATAGGTGCCAAAATCATCAACGCCAGTTCACCGACCCAATTGGAATCCCGGCTGTCCCTCTCCCCGCCAAACATCAATCCCCACTGAAGCATTTGCGCTAACCAGGTGATGGCTGCAGCTAACGTTGCTGCCATGGAAGCGATCAAAATATCGCGGTGACGGATGTGCGACATCTCGTGTGCAAGCACACCTTGAAGTTCCCTGGTCGACATCATGTCAAGCAGCCCTGAATTCACCACGATGGCAGAGTGGCCAGGGTCTCTACCGGTAGCGAACGCATTAGGAAGAGGGGATGGGGAAACAAGAACCCTTGGCATGGGCAATCCTGCCCTCGTCGACAAATGCCTGACTATCGTATAAAGTTCCGGAGCCTGTTGTTCAGTCACTTCTTTGGCGCCGGACATTGAAATCGCGATTTGATCGCTGAAAAAATAACTGAATCCATTAATGGCCACGGCCACCAAAAGTGCAATGACCGCACCGCCCCTGCCTCCGATGTAGGAACCCAGAAGAACGATCAGGACGGACAGTATTGCCATCAATACCCAGGTTTTTAATGTATTCAAAGAAAATCCCGCCCTTTTCTGAGAGATAAAATAATGTAGCATCTCTATTATAGCAGACAGGGTGCAAACTCACTACTGATGATACAATAGATGCAGCGATTGCAGAATATAGAGGTGATGACATGTCTAATTTTAAGGTGAACCTGCTACGTTACACAGACCCTGACAGGCGCTCGCTGGCACATGCCGCTGCGGTATATCTGGGGAAACCAGATACAGACAACGTGAAGCGTCCGCTCAGCATTATAAAAAAAGGGGATACCTTGGCCATCTTCCGCGGCGAATCGGTGCGGTTCGAGTTTTGGACTTCAAAAGTTGTTTATGATCATTTGATCACCTATACCACATTAAATATGCGCGCTTGCGGAGGGCTTAGGGCCAACGAAGCGACGGTGTTTGTCCCGCCTGGAGAAGATGAGGATCCTATTTATAGGGAACTTGGTGAAAAACATCTTGCCACTTATCGAAGTTTGGTGCACGGCATTGATCCGCAGTCGGACAACCCTATGGAAAAGAAACGCCTTCAAGCCGCTCGTTACATCGCTCCCGTGTCCGTACAACTGCATTACGTGCTCGATATCAATTTCGCCACGCTCATCGAGTCGATGTTTCCACAGCGCATATGGTCGCCTGGTGCGCAGCATGACACTCGCGTAGTGGTGGAGTCGATGTTCTCTCAGGTCAGGGAAAAAGACCCTGAACTTTGGGACTTGGTATATGAATATTACGGCCCTGAAGCACATGCCTGGAAGCGCCTTCGCGTCAAACTGAAAAAAGAAAATCCGGAGCTTTATGAGCAGATTGTCAAAGAATTTGGCGCAACAAAATCCATGTGGGATTAACGTTATTAATTCGTTATTCAATCTAGTAGAGGAAAGGGCGTACTATCCATTTGAATTGGAATGAAATCGCCAAAGAAGTCATTGATCTTGGCACAGACAAGGTAAAGTTGTATTGCCGCCTTGACGGTTTTACTGAGACCTGTGCGCTGATTGAGGTGGCAAGAGAAGAAGTGCGAAACGCCATTGACGGGCAAACGACGCTGGCATTACTTCGCGCGTTGGACGAACTTGATCAAAGGCCGAAGCTGAAGACGTTGTTTATCACCGGAAGCGGTGAAAAAGCCTTCATCAGTGGCGGCGACTTAAAAGATTATACTTCGAGACTCGATCAAGTGGACAAGGTACGCGAAGCGCTTGGGCTCATGCGCCAGGTGTTGTATCGGATGTATGCAGGCCTTCGCTTTACGGTCGCGATCATCAATGGGCCGGCGCGAGGAGGAGGTTCTGAAATCGCTTTTTCATGCCATTATCGAATGATGAAAAAAGACGCTAACTTTGGCTTTGTGCAAGCGACACAAGGGATCCCCCCGGGATGGGGAGGCGGCGTTTTGCTTGCTCGCCACATGGGTGAAAGCAAAGCCAGACTAGCGCTTATGAGCGGCTCTCTATTTGAAGCGGACGTTGCGCTTGCCATGGGGTATGTTGACGAGTTGTATCCTTCTGATGAATCTTTGATAGCAAAAATGCGAAATTTGTCTGGTCGATTCGAGCATTCGACAGTGTCCGGCGCTAAAGCGGTACATGCGCAGTTCAGCGATGATCATGAGAAGATTTTGCATCAGATGGAACGGGAAAGCGAATCGTGCGCGGATCTTTGGTTCAAATCGGAACACATGGCGATATTGGATAGGTATAGTTAATGTAAATTTAGAGTAATCGTCCCGATTAAGGTTGCATTTTATGTTTTATGGACTTATACTATCACTCGTACCTCAGGAAGTCTTGTTTTTTAATTAGGAACCAGCATCCCTTAAAGGGTTAGGACCTCCAAGGACTAACTTTCCCCCGTGGTGGATGACGCAGGTCCCGCCATGCTTGAGAGGGCATGGGCATCACGTGTTACAAAGGGGGATGTTTTGTTATGGACACAGCAGGACGTCATGTAATAGCAGAACTTTGGGGATGCGAATCTGAAATCCTCAATGATTTACAGCGCATCGAACGGATCATGGTCAGTGCGGCGCTGGAATCAGGCGCAGAGGTGCGCGAAGTGGCATTTCATAAGTTTGCTCCGCAAGGAGTGAGCGGTGTGGTCATTATTTCTGAGTCTCATCTTACGATTCACAGTTTTCCTGAGCATGGGTACGCCAGCGTGGACGTGTATACTTGCGGCGACCGTATTGATCCGAAGGTGGCCTGTGAGTATATCACTAGAGGGCTTAAGGCGACCCGAAGAGAATTGATAGAATTTCCCCGAGGGGTTGGCTCAATTGAAGTTAGCGCCCAAAAAGTGGAGACCTTGCAATACTGATAGGAACCCATTAGAAGCGCATGAAAATTAGCGACAAGCAGGACGAAAAACATTCGCCTGCTTGTTTTCATTAATAGAATTTTCAGTACATCAGATTGCTGTGTTCATGTTCCTGCATCTGGCGTCGAATGTTGATGGTGCGAGTGGCGAGGATTTTTCCGTTACCGGCATCGATGACCACTAATTGACGAGTTTCACCGCGCATCATCACAGCAACGTATACCAGGCTCTGGCGGATGGTCTGTAAACTGATATCCTTCACCGTTGCCTGAGGTTCGCTGTCCTGTGCGATTTTGTGTGCTTGCGACAAGGATATTTTGGCATATGGGGCAAGAATGCGATTGAATGCGCTCCTTGCTTCGGTGATCGCTTGAGTCAAGGTGGTTTCTGGTATTTTTACACTGCTCTCGACTTTCCAGGGGGACATCCGGTCGTGAGCTTGCGCGATTCCGGAACGAACGGCTTCAGGCATAAAACCTGCCTGTGCAGTTCCCGCAGAAAGCACGCCTAATAAAGACAGCGCCAGCATCAGGCGAAACCCATTTTTTCTTATCAAAATCATATCATCCCTTTGCATTCAACGTTATTCATAAAATGCCCATAATAAGGTAATCTATACATTGGAGAGAGGGATCTCAACCGGGATACTGGTTGCGATTTTAGGTTGTTTTTCAATTAGAAACGTTGTATACTACTCCTTGTCACTGCAAGATGGGGAATTAGCTCAGCGGTAGAGCACTGCGCTGGCAGCGCAGGGGTCAGGGGTTCAAATCCCCTATTCTCCACCAATAGGACATGGAGCTGTGGTGTAGTGGCCTAACATGCCTGCCTGTCACGCAGGAGATCGCGGGTTCGAATCCCGTCAGCTCCGCCATACTTTTTCAGATAAATGGTCCACGTACGAGTGTATACTCTATAGAGTGGGCTTTTTCTATTTTGGATGTAACTTGTTGAGCAAGGAGCTGTCGTCTGATGGTACGCTACAAGTTTATCGGGCACTCCACAGTTTTGGTCGACCTGAACGGGAAACGGTTCATCACAGACCCCATCGTGTCTAACCGAGCGTTGGTGGTTCGAAGGAAACGCCCCGCCGGTTATGTGTCCGATGACTTAAAACAGATTGATTATGTCCTGCTGTCGCATTCACACTGGGATCATCTTGATCGGCGCACTTTGCGTAAAATTGCGCGGACCAGCGTGGCTGATGTGGTATGTCCGACGGGTCATATGTCGCTATTAAAAAACATTGGTTTCCGTAATATTTACGAATTGAAAATGGGCCAGGTGCTGACGCTTGGAGAGTTTCAGTTTAGCTTGACACCGGTGAATCACCGGGGGAAACGGTGGTTGGAAAGATATCGTTCATCTGCGGGGATTTTTGTGCAAGGCATGGACCATTCCTTTTGGTTTGCAGGGGATACGGGATACCGCAATGATTTTAACTCTGGAATGAACGGTCAAAAACCAGAGGTGGCGTTAATTCCGATCGGCGCTTATGCGCCGCGTGAATGGTATCACATGATGCACATGGACCCATCAGATGCGCTGAAGGCTTTCCGCGATGTGGGCGCTTCGTATATGTTGCCTATCCATTGGGGAGCGTTTAAGCTGACGAAAGAGGAGATTCACGAGCCTCCTCAGCTGCTTCGCTCTCTGGTAAAAAAAGAACCAGATCTCGCAGACCGCATCTGGTGGTTGGAGCCAGGTGAAGAGAAGATCATGGAAGAGCACGCTCATTTGACAAAGTGATAGGAGATAGGGTATCTTACTAGTTGTTTCTATTTGGCTCGGTAGCTCAGTTGGTAGAGCAGAGGACTGAAAATCCTCGTGTCGGCGGTTCGATTCCGTCCCGAGCCACCATGTTTTGGCCGCGCGGAAGTGGCTCAGGGGTAGAGCATCGCCTTGCCAAGGCGAGGGTCGCGGGTTCGAATCCCGTCTTCCGCTCCATTTATTAACCTGGGATGGAATTGACTTTCCCCTTTTCATGACGTAATATAACTTGCATCATTGTTAAGCCGAGGTGGCGGAATTGGCAGACGCTCTGGACTTAAAATCCAGTGGGCCGAAAGCCCGTACGGGTTCGAGTCCCGTCCTCGGCATCATA
>JAJYOE010000017.1 GCA_021785975.1 Bacillota bacterium
AGTTCAGCGAGAGTCACTCCTTTTTCCTTTGCAATTACTTTCAGCGCATCGGCCAACTTCAAATTGGCATTCAGGTTATCTCCTTGAAAACGAGGCATAGCGCCGCGAATGTCACCCTTTAACGCCTTCTCTTTGGACCAATTGGAACCAAGAAGACCACGAGAAAGAACACCGTAGGCTGTTATTGATACGCCAAGATCTCTGGCGGCAGGCAGAATCTCCATCTCAATACTGCGGGAAAACAGGGAATATTCAATCTGCACATCCGTGATCGGATGAACTTTATGAGCCCGCCGCAGTGTTTCAGCACTTACCTCTGAGAGTCCGATATGCCGCACATATCCAGCCTGAACCATTTCCGCAATGGCACCTACCGTTTCCTCAATTGGCACCTTGGGGTCCACACGCGCAGGACGATAGATATCTATGTAGTCCGTACCTAAACGCGTTAAAGAATAGGCAAGAAAGTTCTTCACCGCTTCGGGCCGACCATCTTGTCCCAAAAAGACACCAGTGGGGGTGCGCATTCCACCAAATTTGACACTGATCACGACATTCTCGCGTCCTCGTTCCCGCAGCGCCTCCGCGATCAGCATTTCGTTATGGCCCATGCCATAAAAATCCCCAGTGTCGAGCAAATTGATGCCATTTTCCAGTGCCGAATGAATGGTCGCGATGCTCTCTTGTCGGTCAGCTTCGCCATACATGCCAGACATCCCCATACAACCAAGACCCATCCTTGAAACTAATGGACCTGTTTGTCCCAGCGTTTTCATATTCATAAAACATCCCCCGTTGTATCTACCCTCAGATTGAATGACTAAATTCCATTCCGATTAACGTCACATCGTCATTCCATTGTTTCAAACCAGAAAAATGACGTAAATGATCAAGCAAAATTTTCAGTATATGATCGATATTATCGTCTTTGTGCTGAATCATCAAATCCTTCACACGTTCTACGGAAAACATTTCGTTTTGATCATTCATCATTTCCGTCAGGCCATCTGAATAAAGCAGTAATTTATCCCCAGGCGAAAGGGACACCTGATAATCCTTGTAACGTGCATCCATCGTGACTCCGAGTGGCATTTCTCCTTGATCTAATATCTCTACCACCCCATCCTGGCGCAAAAGCAAAGGAGCGGGATGGCCCCCCCTGGCAAAACTAAGAACAGTGGTATTCAAATCTAACACCCCGTAAAACATGGTAAAATACGACTCCGTTAAATAAAAATCATTAAATTTTGCATTCAAATTCGTGAGTAATTCTCCGGGATGAAGGGATCTAACCACATCACTCGTGTTGCCTGACGATCGAATCGAATAATTAATCGCAAATGCATTTAGTGCCGCCGACACACCATGCCCCATGACATCAAGAAGGTAAAATGCCATATGGGAATCATCGATCATCATCACATTGATCATATCACCAGCCAGGTAATGGGAAGGAATGTATTCCCAAGCGATACTAATCCCTTTTAAGACAGGTAATCGTTGAGGCAAAAATGCCCCCTGCAAGTGAGACGCCAGTTCCATTTCATGTGTCATTCTTACGTGACTTTCGTGAATCGCCTTTTCCAATTCCAGTTTATCTGAGATATCGAGCACTGTTCCGATCATGCCTTGTGAGGGGTCGTCAGGGTCCAGCCAAGCCCCGGTCAGTTCAGCCATGAATGAAGCACCGTCTTTTTTTCGTAAGGAATAAGACATAGTACCCAATTCATTTTTGACCTCGATCAATTGACGAAATAACAATCCAAATTGCTGAAACTGGTCTTCGGTGGAGAATAAAATGCGCGTACTTTTGCCGATTAACTCCTCTTCTGAATATCCAAATAATTCCATAACCTTGCGATTTGCGCTGATAATCTGACGATCCTGACTGATGAGAAAAATACCGATCGCGATGTTATTGATCAAGTTGAAGCGCATTCTTGCTTCTCTCATCCAATTCTCCAAGTGACGGTGCCGCTCTGTTACATCTACAGTCGTCCAGAGAATGGAAGCGAAGTTGGTATTTTCATGAAGAAGTTTACCTTCAATGTCTAAGTATCTCTGTTTTCCATCATGGGTTCGTACAATTAGGTCTCTTAAAAATCCTTGCCCATGTTCTAATACAGCATGGGAAAGTTCGTTCATACGCTGATATTCATGCTCATTCGGATACACCTTCGCTGTTTGCAGGCCAATGACTTCTTCAGGCCGCTCATATCCCATTAACTCCGCAAACCGTTGATTGGCTTCCGTAATTACCCGTTCAGGATAGCGAACCACATCCAGACCAGCGATGGTATTGTCTAAAAGGAGCGATTTCTGTTTGCTGAGATCCTGAATTTGTTGTTCATTGTAATGGCGCGCTGTCGCGTCGACATGAGTCCAAATAATCCTTTGGATTCCGTCTCCGCGATCGAATCTTTGACCTGAGAGATCTATATAGATTAGAGTTCCGTCTGCTCTAAGGTAAGGGATGTCGTTAAGAGTGCCTTTTCCGTTTTCCAATACATTTTTTGCAAATTCCCCAACCAACTGAAAGGTCGTTTCATCGGGATAGCTTTCCAACACTGGCCGAAGAATCATTTGGCTTTCATTGTTTACACCGTAGATTTCCAACATTCGTTGGTTCACTTTTTCTAAGACACGCTCCGGATAGCGCATGACGTTGATTCCAACATTTAAGCTATTCAGTAAGATATCGTTTAACTGACTAGCCTCTCGCTCCTGAAAAGCTAGATCTAAACGGTCGAGTCCATACCCTATATCAAGAGCCAAATCTGTTAGAATGCGTTGAAGGTCATCATTAAATACCTTTTCTTCACTGTGATAAACAACCATTAGTCCCCAAATTTGTCCGCCACGATGGATAGGTAATGCAGCACTGCTTTTCAGGCCGAATCGATCAATGCGTTCCTTCCACGTAGTAATCTGATAGGGATGTTCGATAGAATTGATAAAAGCAGGTTGTTGATTTCGCCATGCCCCTCCTGCCAGTCCGTTCCCCTCAGGGACATCCTCCCTATTGGATATACGGATACTGTCCAAATACGCGGTCTCTCCCGCCATCGCCAAAAATTGAAACCATCCGTCTTCATTCGGTTGGCCAATCCAAACCACGGCTAAATGCGTATGTTCTATGGCTAATTCGCAAATATGCTGCAAGAGGTCGTTTTCATCTTGAGACTGCGCTATGACTTCATTGGCGTGAGAAAGGAGGGCATGAAAGTCTCGACTGCGACTCAGAGAAGTTTCTAGACTCTTTTTTTCAGTGATGTCCGTTCCTACCGTAATCAAATAAGCAGGATTCCCGTTTTCATCGTCCAGGATCGTGTTTATCCAGTGAAAAAGGCGCCTTTCCCCTTTGCTTGAAAGCCAATGATTCTCTACTTCTCTAGGCAATAGCCGATGCTTCATGGTCTCAAAAATTGCGGTAACTCGAGCACGTTCTTCAAATGGAATAAATCTCTCCCAAAAATAGGGTTGCCCTTTCACCTCATCCGTTCGATAGCCCATAAAAAATTCAGCGGCTTCATTCATCCGCACGATGCAACCGTTTGTATCAATAATCATCACAATCGCGCCAAGGGTGGTAAACACTTTCTGAAAAAAGGAATCCTCAGAATCCCGGTACATATAGAGTGAATCACCTTCATTTATTTTTTTAATTTTACTTATTAGTATAATTACTAGAATATAATCAATTGTCAAGGCTCAATTTCACATAAAAAAACGAGGGAATCCTTGTAAATCAAGGATTCCCTCGCCCCATTACGCTGGGTATTACATCATGTCCATGCCGCCCATTCCGCCGCCGGGAAGTGGAGCTTTGTCTTTCTCGGGTTTATCT
This sequence comes from Bacillota bacterium, assembly GCA_021785975.1. Taxonomy (GTDB): domain Bacteria; phylum Bacillota; class Bacilli; order Alicyclobacillales; family SLC66; genus JAJZCL01. Next base: position 3,848 of record JAJYOE010000017.1, read on the forward strand.
GCAATCACTGCTTCGGTGGTCAGGAACATCGCTGCCACAGACGCTGCGTTTTGCAGTGCAGAACGGGTGACTTTTGCTGCGTCTACGATACCTTCTGCAAACATGTCAACCCATTCTTCGGTCGCTGCGTTATAGCCAATTCCCACTTTTTCCTTCTTCAGGCGTTCCACCACAATGGCACCTTCAAGGCCTGCATTGTCGGCAATTTGCCTGACAGGCGATTCGAGTGCGCGGCGAACGATGCTGACACCAGTTGCTTCGTCGCCTTGTAGATTCAGGTTATCAAGTGCACTGATCACATTGACAAGTGCCGTACCGCCGCCAGCGACAAGACCTTCTTCCACCGCTGCGCGGGTGGTGTTCAGCGCGTCTTCGATGCGAAGTTTCTTCTCTTTGAGTTCGGTTTCCGTAGCAGCACCTACTTTGATTACGGCTACCCCGCCAGAGAGTTTCGCCAGACGCTCTTGCAATTTTTCACGGTCAAAATCAGACGTGGTTTCGTCTAATTGGACTTTGATTTGGTGAATACGTGCATCGATTTCTTCTTTGCTGCCGTAGCCATCAACGATGATCGTATTTTCTTTCGAAATACGTGCTTGACGCGCACGACCCAATTGGTCGATCGTGGTGCCCTTCAGATCAAGGCCGAGTTCTTCGCTGATCACTTGACCACCAGACAAAATCGCGATGTCTTGCAGCATCGCTTTGCGGCGATCGCCAAATCCGGGAGCTTTTACGCCTACAGCAGTAAAGGTTCCACGAAGTTTGTTGACAACGAGTGTTGCGAGCGCTTCGCCTTCAATGTCTTCGGAGATGATGAGCAGCGGACGGCTGGATTGCACCACGCGCTCGAGTACAGGAAGGATTTCCTGAATGTTGCCGACTTTCTTGTCAGTGATCAAAATGTAAGGCTCGTCAAGCACCGCTTCCATTTTATCTGAATCAGTGACCATGTAAGGAGAAATATAGCCACGATCGAATTGCATCCCTTCCACTACCTCAAGTTCTGTAGTGAAGCCTTTGGACTCTTCCACGGTGATCACGCCGTCTTTGCCGACTTTATCCATGGCGTCCGCGATCAAGGAACCAATCAATGGATCTCCAGCAGACACAGAAGCTGCCTGCGCAATCCCGCGGCCTTCAACCGGCTTCGAAATGCGCTTGATTTCTTCGACAGCCGCTTCCACTGCCTTTTCAATCCCTCTGCGAAGAAGCATCGGATTGGCACCGGAAGTGACGTTTTTCAGTCCCTCACGAATCATCGCCTGCGCAAGTACGGTAGCTGTAGTGGTACCATCGCCCGCGACATCGTTGGTCTTCGTTGCCACTTCTTTTACGAGCTGGGCACCCATGTTCTCAAATGCGTCTTCCAGTTCAATTTCCTTGGCAATGGTTACACCGTCATTTGTGATAAGCGGAGAACCAAATTTTTTCTCAAGCACCACGTTACGACCGCGTGGTCCAAGCGTCACTTTCACAGCATCTGCCAGCGTATCTACACCGCGCAGCATGGCACGACGTGCTTCTTCGCTGAATTTAATCTCCTTTGCCATTGGTACAAACCTCCTTATCGTTATCCCGTTACTTCGCCCGATCCGTTTACTTATGTAGGATAAAACTTCACGGGAAAGTTAATCTTGTCACAGTTACCAGATTAAGCTTCCACCACGCCAAGAATATCGGCTTCGCGAACAATCAGGTATTCTTCGTCATTGTACTTGACTTCAGTTCCTGCATATTTGGAGAAAATAACGCGGTCCCCCACCTTGACGGATACTTCAACGAGTTTCCCGTCTTCGTAATGCCCGAGTCCGACTGCGACGACCTCTGCTTCTTGTGGCTTCTCCTTCGCTGTATCAGGGAGTACAATACCGCTCGATGTTTTTTCTTCACGCTGAACAGCGCGCAAAACGACGCGGTCACCTAGTGGCCGAATCATGCGATTACCTCCTCATAAACATAAATAATTTGGATTTGTTAGCACTCACTTCGACTGAGTGCTAATGACAATGAATATATTACCGATTTCCAGACCATTTTGCAACTGATCAAGCATGAAAAATTCTATAGAAAGGGAAAAAAGTCGGTTTGACAGAAAATCTGACCTGTGGGAAGATATTTCACAAGTTTGCATAAAGGATGAATGGTATGACTTCACGCGTATTTTCGGGAATTCAACCCACTGGCCAAATCACACTTGGCAATTATCTTGGCGCATTAAAACAGTTTGTTGCCCTTCAGGATCAGGCGGATGCCTATTATTGCGTGGTCGACATGCATGCGATCACCATGCCTCAGGATCCTGATCAATTGAAAGAACGCATTAAAGATCTGGCAAGCCTTTATCTGGCTGTAGGCCTAAACCCGGAAAAATCTACACTCTTCGTTCAGTCAGACGTTAGCGCGCACAGTGAACTAGGTTGGATCCTTCAATGCCTCGTGCATATGGGGGAACTGTCGAGAATGACTCAATTCAAGGAAAAAGGCGAGGGCAAAGAAGCGGTTTCTGCCGGTCTCTTTACGTATCCGGCCCTCATGGCTGCGGATATTCTGCTCTATCAATCCCATCTGGTGCCTGTTGGTGAAGACCAGAAACAGCACCTTGAACTGACCAGAGATCTAGCCATTCGATTTAATGCAAGATTTGGGGACACTTTTACCATTCCTGAGATCATGTTACTCAAACAAGGCGCACGGATCATGTCTCTTGACGACCCCAATAAGAAAATGAGCAAAAGCAATCCCAATCCTGGCAGTCGTATCGAAATGCTTGATCCTCCTGATGTCATCCGCAAAAAGATCAGCCGTGCCGTCACCGACTCAGATCGCTTTATTCGCTTTGACCCCGAAGCAAAACCTGCCGTTTCCAACCTGCTGACGATATTCAGCCTGGTGACTGACCAGTCGATAGAAGATGTGGTCTCGGCGTATGATGGGAAAGGCTATGGCGACTTTAAAAAAGAGCTTGGTGAAGCGCTCGTCGCTCACTTAACTCCCATTCAAACGAGATATGCAGAAATCCGTAACAGTGGCGAAATTGAGCGGTTATTGCACCTTGGTGCAGAGAAGGCGAGAGCCACCGCTGCAACGACGATGGAGGCTGTTCGCAAAAACGTTGGCCTTGGCAGCTAATTAAGTATACTGACTATATCTCCCAGAGTGAATGATAATCCCCCTTTCATGACAGGTTAACTGTAGAAAGGGGGATTTTACTTTGACGACGCCACACCAGCTAGAGACTGCCGCTGCCACGGCGCAGAGCCTTCACGCCAGCCTTGCTTCCTTTGCGCTAGAAACGCTGGAACCCACTCAAAAATCAGCTTATCAGGAGATGGCCAATGCTGCCTCTCTCATCTTCCTACGTCTACAAGAACGACTGGAGCAACTCCAGACCTTACAGGCGAGCAAAACGCCAAAATCTTAATCGCCACTATTCACGTTCATCCACCTGAATCCCTTGTTTTTGCTTGAAAACAGGTGGTTGGTTGAGTTGGGCCATCAACCTTTCAGAAACAGCTTGTATATCATTGGGGATTTCGTTTAATTCCCCGGGAACATATGGCTCTTCCAACTCCACTTGTTCGGTAATAGGTTCACTATCGATCTTTTCGTTTGGCATAACTTCCGCTTGTCGCGTGCTATTGGTCTCATCTGATTTCACAGGTTCACGCCGCTCTACAGGCTGCTCTTCTCTCCACCACGCTTCTGCAGCCAGCTTCCTGCGATAAGCCACTGCTGCCAGCAAAATGCTGATTTCGTAAATGAGCACCATCGGCACGACCACGCTTAAGTGCGAAACAAGTTCCGGAGGACTGATGAGTACGCCCAGCAAAACAAATAGAAAATAAGCAATCCTGCGCATTTTCCGGAGCCATTGCGGCGTCAAAACGCCTATTCTTGTGAGAAAAACAATCAGTATTGGCATTTCAAACAACAGCCCGAACGGGATCACAATATTGAACATGAAAGAAAAATACTCTTTTGCAGTAAAACTCACGGCGAAATTCTGTTCAGCTAGATTTTTTAAGAAGTGGATGATTTCAGGAAAAATAATAAAATAACCGAAACAGATTCCCAATATAAACATGATCGCCACAGGTAATATCAACCGTTTGGCATAATTTTTTTCCTTTGGATACAATCCCGGGCTGACAAATTTCCATAATTGCCATAGCAAAAAAGGGGTCGTCACGGCAAATGCCACAACCCCCGCGATCATGAAGTAGACTTGCACCACGTCACCGGGCCCGAGCACAAGTAATTTCATTCCAGAAACCGGTCTGGAGAGAAAGTGATACAGCCTTCCCACAAAAGTCAGCGAACCCACCATGACCACTACGAAAAAAGCAAGAACTACTATCAGGCGTTTCCTTAACTCTTCCAGATGCGCAACCAAGGTGCTATTCTTTTCTATCGCTTTACTTCCCCGCATGAGGAGGTTAATCCAATTCATCTCTGCTATTCAGCATCTTTCCGCTCGATTTGCTCTGGCCGGCTATCGCTTGTAATGTCTTTGGTCGCATCCTTGAATTCGCGTAACCCTTTACCAAATGCTCGTCCGATTTCCGGCAATTTGCTCGGTCCAAACACTAGCAGCAATGCGACAAGAATGAGAACCAGCCCCGAAATTCCAATATTGCTTAACACGCCACACCCCTCCTGTCTTCAGGCCTTCAACGACCCTTGTTCATATATTCGGCGCCAGTGAAGCGCCTGCAATTCCCCCAGAATATCCATGTGATGAACATAAATATCACCAGGAAGTTGAATGTATTGTCCCGTACAATTCAAAATAGCGGTAATTCCCGCCTGAACCACCATTTCAGCAACGTGCTGGGCTTCCTTAGCAGCGGAGAGAATGGCAATGTCCACTGCATGAGTGGCTACAAAAGAGTCAAGGTCATGAATCAAAAACACTGGCAACCCGTTCTGTCCTGTCGACAATTCCTCGGCAGAAGGAGTAAAGATTGCAGTCACCTGATACCCTTCATCCACCATGAGCCGACTATCTTGCAACACCTGATAAAAATGAACGGAACCAACAAAAACCGTCCGGATCGGATGATCATGATACAGCAACTGTGCGATGAATTGCTTTAAGTACGCCACATCATACCCGTAGCCGCGTCTACCGAATTCACCTAAAGTGGCAAAATCCTTGCGAACTGTCGTTGCATCCAAGCGAAGCGCTTCGCTGATTTCTTGAGAAGAAACCCGCTCCTTCCCATTGCTCAACTGGCTCTCCAAAAAACGATAGTATAAAGGCAATCGTTTCGCTGTTACTTCCGGTAAATTTATCGTCTTTCACTACCCCATTATCGCTTCAACTGCAGACAAAATGCCCAAAATATTATCTCTATGATACACTGGCAGGCGAGTATCGGCAACCTTCAATGGCAATGCGGGAACGATAATCCCTTGTATTTGTCCTAGAATCTCTGGATTTCTGGCAAAATGAGGGAGGATATATGAGGTGTCTCCCGCCTTTTCTTCTAGTAAAATCCATTTGGGAACAGGCAACTCTTTATACCCCTCTACGATCACCAGGTCCATGTCGCCAAGCCGGTATACCCACTCCTCCAACTCGACATGTGCCTGATCAATCCATTCGGAAAGCACATGGCCGGTTTGGCTTACAATCATGCTGGCAGCCGCACCGGATTCGAGAAATTTCCCGGTGTCCGTAATGCTATTCTGGTAGGAAAAATCATGGCCGTCATGCTTGATACAGCCCACGCGCACCCCGCGCGAAGAGAATTCAGCCACCAGTTTGGAGATCAACGTGGTTTTTCCGGTGTGCTTATACCCTGAAAACGAAATGACAGGCACCTCAAACTTCATTTCAACAACCCGCCGTACCCCATCGCCGCCACTTCCTGTGCCGTTACGCGAACACCTGCCAGCACCCGTGGAAGAACCATGTCAAACGAGGTGTAACGGTCATACAAAACGCCGCCTGGTAGGCCCATCAATGTAACTTGTTCATGATAAGCGAGCATTAGCATGGAGCCCGGCAAGACCGGAAATCCATAAGTGATGACATCTTTTGCCACACTGCGAATCGCAGCTGGTGTACGATCATCCGGATCGACGGACATTCCACCTGTCACGAGGATCAGATTCGCCCCTTGATCAATCCAATGGTGGATGGCCTCAGAGATGGCGTCCCTTGTATCTCCCACAATCGTCTGTCCCAACCATTTGACTGGATAGACACTCAACTTTTCTTTTAAGAGTGGTCCAAATTTGTCCTGAATCAGCCCGCTGAATACCTCACTACCAGTCGTCACCACTGCGACGCGCGTCTCGACATAGGGCAACACTTCCAAAACAGGGCCGCTTTCCGATGCTATATTGGTGAATTCCTGAAGTGTTTCCCGCTTGATCAGAAGCGGAATCGCGCGCGCGACCGCCACTGTCTCACCCGCTTGCACAGGTACAAAGGACTTTTTGGTCACAAGCAGCAGTTCGCCGTTGCGATTTAGTGCCGTCACTTGATTGGCATTCACCTTCAACACGCCTTGATTTGCAGCCAGAAGTGCTGATTTCCCTTCATGCGCCTCCTCCATCGTCAGGCTATCGCCTAACAGCGCTGCCGCCATTGTTTTTGCGGCCTCATCCTCGTGAACTTCATCATCATCTGGTTCGAGCACATACAGGTGTTCTTTGCCAATCGAACGCAATGGTCCAATATCTTCGGCCTGGATCACATGCCCTTTTTTGAACAATCGTCCTTTATACTCTCCAGGTATAATTTGCGTGACATCATGGGCAAGCACCATCCCCACTGCCTCTTCGACCGGTACCTCACGTTTCATTCCTTATACGCTCCTTCCGCATACTCACAAACTTTCCGATACTCCTCTGGCGTGTTCATCATCCAAAAGCTCACTTCTTCCGGATCTTCCGAATGCCATTCGTGATCAGTCACATATCTCACATGAATTTGATCAAGTAAATCTTTTACCCGCCGATTGCCATTGTCAAGTAATCCGCTGATCTCTTGAAGGACTCCCTGGCGATAACACCCAAAAAGCGGATAGACTTGCCCCCGTTTCTGCAACACGTAAGCCTGAATGTCCAAGTTGTGACTACTTTCTATTGTCACAAGTGAAGTCAGCATGTGGAGCAGTGTTGATCTGATCAGGGGAGCGTCTGCAGGTACTACCATCCCCCAATCATTGTTCATACCGGATAACCCAGCTTCCATACCGGCTAGCGGTCCCTCTCCCGGGCGCAAATCATGCACTACTCCCATCACCCATTTACTGGTTGGCACAGGTTCCTGATCAGGCCTTCTGACCACCCAGATATCCTCGGCCACTTCAGATAACTTCCTTGCGACATGTTGGTAACTTGGCACTCCCGCGACAGGAAGCAGCGCCTTATCCATTCCCATTCGCGAGCTGAATCCACCAGCTAGCACAATACCGCTGAACGCTATATTCTTCAAAATGTGATCACCCTGGTCGGCGTCACCACACCGTCAATTCTTTTATCTTCAGTAGTACTTGGCAATTCAGGATAAACCTGCCAATCGTAAGCAACCGCAAGCAAAAAAGGGCGACCGTCCCGGCGCTGGATGAAGCGGTCATAATACCCGCCCCCATAGCCGATTCTTTCCCCTTTTTCCCCGAACGCAAGCCCCGGCATGATTAAAAGGTCAAATTCGCTTGCTGGCATTTCATTCGCAAAGACATCAGGTTCCCGAATACCAAAGACCCCGGCCACCAGTTGATCGTCTTTTCCATAGTGATGAGCGTGTAACGTTTTCGTTTGACGGTCGACGCGGGGAAGTCCCACTTTTTTGCCTGAAGTGATCGACGCCTCCACCAAAAGATCGAGGTTGACCTCCTGAGGCATTGCCATGTACAGCATCACTGTAGAGGCTTTTTCATACACAGGATGAGCCATGATGGATGTTATTATTTTCTCATCCCACTCTTTTTTCTGCCATAAATCAATCGTCTTGCGCTTTTCCAACACTTGCCTTCGAATTTGCTGCTTTGCCTCCCATATCGACGGATCCATTTGCACATCACCTTTTTCTGCACTGCCTGTTTGCATGATGATTGAAGCGTACACCAAATGGCGGACAAAACGAAGAGGTATGTTACACTATGGCAAGAAATTCTTTACGAAGGGATACTCATGAACTTACTACGCATTCAGGATCTTCATGTCGCTTATGGCGCCAACACCATTCTTCAGGGCGCGAATATGGAAATACAGTCAGGAGAGCGTGTGGCGCTCGTCGGTCACAATGGAGCAGGAAAATCCACCCTACTGCAAACCATCACAGGACTCCTTTCTCCTGATCAAGGAGAAATTATTAAAGCGGGCCAAGTCCGCATCGGCTATCTGGCACAAATGCCTCCATTACACGATGACAAAACGATCTGGCAGGAAGCGAGAGAGGTTTTTCGTCATGTTGATGTACTGGAACAAAAATGGCAAGCACTCGCCCAGGCATTAGCACAGGCTGAGGCCTCCGGTGCGGCAGAGTTGGCAGATAAATATGCGCGTGCAGAGCAGGAATTCATGAACGCTGGGGGATTTGAGGTGAACAGCCGGGTGCGAAAAGTGCTCGCGGGGATGGGATTCCCTGCAGACCGCTTCGAACAATCGGTGAATTCCCTCAGCGGCGGGCAAAAAACCCGATTACAGCTAGCCAAATTACTGCTCGACGAACCTGATCTGCTACTGCTCGACGAACCTACCAACCACCTGGACCTGGAGACCGTGGAATGGCTGGAAGACTATTTGACGCGGTATCAGGGAGCCGTTCTCGTAGTGTCTCATGATCGCTTTTTTCTCGACCGGGTGACCCACATTACCTACGAATTGTCCCAGGGCGTCCTCCTCCGTTATTCCGGCAACTACAGCGCATATATGGATTTGAAAGAATTGCAGGTTGCGCAAGCGCAAGAAGCGTACGAGAGGCAACAAGAGGAAATACAGCGTTTGGAAACATTCGTGAATAAGAATATCGCTCGCGCTACCACCACCAGTCGTGCACAAAGCAGAAGAAAAGTGCTTGAAAAAATGGAAAGACTGACCCCGCCCGTCAAAGACAAACATGCCTATTTGACGTTCCCGGTCAACGAAGATAGCGGCAAATCAGTGCTCGAACTGAAACAAGTGGGAATTATTCGAAGTGGGCGGACGCTTTTTCCACCACTGAATTTACAGGTGTGGCGAGGGGAAAAAATCGCCGTCACCGGCGCCAACGGCATTGGCAAGTCCTCGTTACTTCGAGCAATTTTGGAACAGTCGTCCGATCAGGGCAGCATTCATTATGGCACGAAGGTAAAAATCGCTTATTTTGAGCAGGAGTTCACCTTTTCAGACCCTGAGCGGACCGTGATCGATGAACTTTGGGCCTCATATCCAGAGAAAACCGAGACAGAGATTCGAACGCGCCTAGGCCATCTGCTATTTCGCGGGGAAGAAGTATGGAAACAGGTAAAAAACCTGAGCGGTGGAGAGCGCAACCGATTACAATTGGCCATTCTTTCCTGGACAGGGGCCAATCTGCTCATTTTCGATGAGCCCACTAACCATTTGGACATTCCCGCCAAGGAAGTGCTGGAAAAAGCACTGATGGAATATACGGGTACGCTCCTTTTCGTGTCCCATGATCGATTTTTTATCAACCGGCTTTGCCATCGGTTGGTTCATTTGTCGTCAGACGGTAATCACACGATTGAGGGAAATTATCTGGATTTTTTGAAGTGGCGTGAGGAACATCGATGGGAGCGCGCCCAAATCTCCCCGGCAGCACCGAGCGCATCAGAAGAAGCATACAGCAAACGCAAACAGGAACGAAGCGATGCACGAAAATTGCAAACCAAAATGGAACGGCTTGAAAAGGACATTGCACGACTTGAGAACAGGAAACAGCAGCTCGAGCTCTTGCTATCAGAGCCGGAACTATATGAGGACAGAGCTAGAGCAGAAATGGTGCAGCAGGAATTTCTCACGGTGGCAAGCGAGTTGGAAGGCTTATATGAGGAGTGGGCAACAACAGCTACCGCAATAGAGTAATCCACTAACTTTTAATGAGTTATCCACAGATTTTGTGGATAACTCGTGCATTTGTAGTGGATAAACCTGTGTGAAACGCTTACAAATCCTTATTTCACCACGCTTCTAGCGATAGGTTGGCAAGTGCAGTCAACGAGAGGTCAGCGAGATTCCCACGCAGGTACCTTGGATATGCTGCCGCGCCGATCATGGCCGCATTATCCGTACATAACCATAAGGGGGGGATCGCCACTTTTACCCCAAGTGGCTCGCACACTTCCTGAATTCGACGGCGCAAGAGGGAATTGGCTGCCACTCCACCTGCCAGCACTAAGGTTTGAAGTCTGGTTTCCCGAAGTGCGAGTTCCGCTTTTTCCACCAATGCCTCCACCACGGCAGACTGAAAACTGGCCGCGACGTTTCCCACCGGAATCGGAACGCCTGATTTTTTCCTTCGATCCAAATAAAGCATGACGCTTGACTTAAGGCCGCTGAAGCTAAAATCCAAACTTCCTTCCGGAAGTTTGGCGCGAGGAAATTCGATCGCCATAGGGTCTCCCCGTTCAGCTGCTTGTTGTATTGCAGGTCCGCCTGGATAGCCGAGTTCAAGCGCGCGCGCAATTTTGTCAAAAGCTTCGCCCGCTGCATCGTCCCTTGTTTTCCCAAGGCGATGCATCGTACCGTCCGTTTCCACCCTTACCAATTCCGTGTGCCCTCCAGAGACAATCAACGCCAGAAAGGGTGGCTCTATCCCTTCAGAAAGCGCAGAAGCGTACATATGCCCAGCAAGATGATGGACGCCAATCAGCGGAAGACCCGCCACCTGCGCAAGCGTCTTCGCTGCTGTCACGCCGACAAAAAGCGCGCCGATTAGTCCCGGCGCGTACGTCACAGCGATCGCCTGCAGGTCTTTTAAACCCATCTTTGCTTCCCGTAGCGCTTGATCCACCACTTTGGTGATCACTTCCACGTGCGCCCTTGAAGCCACCTCGGGAACTACTCCGCCAAATTGTTGATGGGTGGCAATCTGCGATGCCACCACAGAACTCACTACCTGCTTGCCATTCTTGACAATAGCCGCCGCCGTCTCATCACAGCTGGATTCAATCGCAAGAATATGCACCGGATTCCCTGACTTGGAATCGCGGACATATTTTTGGTTCGCCAAGTCACTATACTGCATGATCTTCATCCTCTGGTTCAGGAATGTTCGCCCACATGATAATGGCATCTTCTTTATTGTCGGTATAATACCCTTTGCGAAGCCCCGCCTCGACAAACCCCAGCTTCAAGTACAGATTTTTTGCCAGATAGTTAGACACCCTCACTTCCAGTGTCATTCTGCGGGCTCCCTCCGTATACGCCACCGCCATCATGAAGCGTAACAGACGTTCCCCGAGTTTTTTCCCTCGATATAAAGGAAAAACAGCAATATTAGTCACGTGCGCCTCGTCAATGATAATCCACATGCCACCATAACCAATGATTTCCTCGCCCATCTGCATCACAAGGTATCGGGCAAAATGATTATCTGACAATTCCCCGGTAAATGCGTTGCGCGACCAAGGTGACGAAAAAGAAGCTTTTTCAATGACCATGATACGGTCCAGGTCTTTTAGCGTCATGCGCCGAAACGTCACCTGATCCATCGGTTCTGTCGACTCCACCACTTATCCTCCTTGTCGATCAGGCAAAAGTCGCGCCTGTGCCTCCGCCATCTGCATGTAATTCGGAACGAGGTTATGAACAGACTCGATGTTGTCGCTAGTTTCTGGTACATCCGGTTGTGTCTCTATGGCCCTCAATCCTATCCGAAATACCGCTTCACCTGATAAAAAGGTCCTCTCATCATATACGCCAACTTGAGTCTGATCCCCTTTTTGATACAATAAATCAGCAAGAGCGGAAGATGCGTTGCCAAGGAGCAGCACTGTCTCCCCCTTGTGAGCGACCTCAAGCACTTCATTCACTATTTGGGGAAAATCCCTTCGACCATCTTCGAGTACTCGTTCCCAGGCACTTTTATGCGGATCCGCGCGAAAAGCTGCAGAATAGGCCGCTTGTCTTCTCGCATCAAAGACTGGTATGACTAGTCCACGATGTGCCCTTGCAGAAAATGCCGCCGCCTCTAATGAAGACACCGTCACCACAGGTATATTCAGCGTATAAGCAAAAACTTTGGCTGCCGTCACTGCAATGCGAACACCTGTATAGGACCCTGGTCCCACGCCCACCGCCAGTGCCCCGATATCTTGGAGACTCACGCCCACTGCTGACAACATTTGGTCCAACAACGGATGCAATAACGTCGCATGCATTTTGGGCACTGCGCTTGTCCAGGAAGCGAGTAATTCGCCACTCTTCCTGCCGAGCGCCAAACTCAATTGGTCTGTTGCTGTATCCATTGCCAGGATGACCATCGATCGGTCCACTCTTTCAACACATCCATCGCTAATTTTCCATAGGCTATCACTTGAATTTCACGGGCATCCGGCTGATCCAGCTTATGTATGGTCAGTTCCAGACGGTCATCAGGCAAAAAGTCATGAATCCACTGCGCCCATTCGACGACACACACGCCTTCGCCATAAAGATATTCATCAAAAAGGTCCATTTCCCGGGACGCCTGCTCCGCCAAGCGGTATAAATCCATGTGATATAATGGCAGACGACCATCTGAATACTCGGCGACAAGCGTAAATGTAGGGCTTTGCGTCACTTCATCCAGACCAAGACCCTGCGCAATTCCAGAGGTAAGTGTTGTTTTCCCCGCCCCCAATTCGCCATTTAAGCAAAAAACGGTGCCGGGTTTTGCCACCTCACCGCCAATGCGCCCAAATTGTAACGTCGCTTCGACACTTTTAAGCGTTAAATACTGCACGTTACCTACTGGCCACTCTGTCATGGTAATCCTCCCGACGCTAACTGCGGAAATGATCAAAGCCCCTTTGCTCCAGAGTTTCCCTTTTGCCCCCGCGCATCACATCAATTCCAGGATTGCCTTCTTCCACGCGCCCAATCATCGTCACCCGTACCCCTACCGCTTCGAGACGAGTAAGCAGTTCTCCTGCTCCTCGAGACTTGACTGTCCCAACAATTTGATAATCTTCCCCACCAAAAAGCGCAAAATCAAGTGGGTCCGCACCAGCCATGCGCGCATACTTGCGAAGCGACGGCAACGTAGGGATTCGCTCAGCATCAATGACTATGCGAAGCTGACTGGCGGAAGCGATCTCGTGTAACTCCGATGCCAATCCGTCACTGATGTCGTCAGTGGAAGTACAGTCAGGCATGCTGGCCAGCACTTCTGCCGCAGCCAATTGTGGTTTTGGCCTCCGATGGCGCATCGCCAGATCCCATTCGTCAACAGGCGACAAAATGACCGTAGACGATTGATTTCTATAATGCAGATAGGCGCCCGACCCACCCAAATCCCCAGTGACGAAAACCAGATCCCCTGGCTCCGCGCCACTTCTCAAAAGCGGCCTCTCACCCAAAATTTCGCCAAACACCGTCACAGAAATTGCAAACGCAAGTGGCGATTTGACGACGTCCCCGCCCACGATACTAACGTCAAACTCGTCCCCGGCTTCTTTTAGACCAAGGTAGACAGATTCGCACATCTTTACTTCAGTGCTTTCAGGCAAAAACAGACTGACGAGCGCATGGTACGGCTTAGCCCCCATGGCAATGACATCGCTGAGCGATGACGTCAAAGCCTTATATCCTAAGGACACATCATCGATCAGATCCGAGCGGAAGTGGACATTTTCCACCATCGCATCGGTCGAGGCAACAACAGGGCGACGGTAATCGAGTACCGCCGCATCATCGCCAATTCCCACGAGCGTTCGCGAATCGCTGCGCTGTATGATGGGTCGTAATCGATTAATTAGTTCAAATTCACCCAAGTCTCTCACTAACAAAAAAAGCCCTCGCTCTCTGTGAGATTATACCACCAAGCCAGGTCAGTTCATAACTATGCACCGATATCCGAACGTTTCACCACCAGAAGGGTGAATGGCAATTTGGTCATATTCATTCCTGGTACCCCGACAATTTCAAACTGCACCTGCCCGGTTTGTCCAGGCATGATGGACTGATAGGACTTCCCGAGTGGAAGCACATCGTCAAAATATTTATAGGTGGCAGAAGACAGTAACGAAGCCTTAGGATCTGTCTTGAAAAATAACATCCCCAATAACGACGATAGCGGCAACGGAGTGGAGCCCTGATTCTTCACCGTCGCTTGAATGCGCAGAAATTGAATTTGAGGTGATACCTCTTTATACACAATCATTCGATCCTGCTTTAATTGGATCGGTAAAGGATGAATGACCAAACTCGGCGCACCAGCCACGTTTTGGTTCGTCAACCACACAATGTGCACATAACGGTGGTCTAGTGAAGTATAGGGCGGCGCGGGATTGGGAGAAAATGACCAGGTGACGGAATGATGAGCGGGTATCACCTGATTGGGTCCATTGACAAAGTACTCCCAGTCACTTTCCTTACTTGGGGTCAGTTGCCCGGGACGGTTTAAGATGAACAACATCCCCTGCAGGTCTTTCCCCGTAATCGAAGTATTACTGGAATTATACAATTGACAACGCACTGTAAAACGCTGCCTGGAAAGTGAGCTGATGCGATCCGCCATTTGAGGCAATGAATTTTGCGCTTGTCCTTTTAATTTTGACTGTATATCGCCCGTAACTCCTGACACCAGTTGAAGGTTCACTGTATTGATTGCCGCGAATTGTCCAAATACCACTGCTTGGGTTTCTATAGTACCGACAGAATGGGAAGACGTCCCCGCTGCGCTCGTAGAATCAGCGTTCATCATGACTCCAGATGTCGCCATATTCGTGCCATTGATTAGATTCGTGCTGTGAAATTGGCCATTTCCCGGCGCATTTTTGCTTAATGAGTAATCGGCAAAAGCGATCATTGCCACCACCATAACGGCGGCCACGCTTTGCCAAAGGAGTGTCCTCAAGCGCCTGTTCTTTCCATTGAAGCGATGCGGGTATTCGTGCTTCACATGCCGCTCATGAATGGTCTCAAGCACCTTCGCCTGAAAAGTTGACGACACGTTCACCGAGTCGAGACGGTCTTGCAATAACTTGCGTAACGCCTCGTCAAATTCACGATCATTCTCCTGCGTCATGGTCATCACTTCCCTTCCACGCCTTTTTTAATAATTCACGTCCTCGAAACAACCTCGTTTTGATAGCGGATTCTCCTAAATTCAGAACATGTGTCATTTCATCAATTGACATTTCTTTCGCGTAATATAACCAGATTACCTCACGGTACAAATCAGGCAATTCATTCACCGCGCTCCACAACCGCTCGTCGCGAATTTTGCTGATCACCGTTTGTTCCACTGAAAATTCACTATCTATATTAGAAAAATGATCCATCGATATGTTTTTTCTCGCAGATGAACGCAAAAAATCTTTCGCCCTGTTGACTGCGATACGAATGATCCAGGTTTTATAGCTGCTCTCTTGTCGGAAAGAATCCATATGGTCATAAACTTTTACAAATACATCCTGGGCCAAATCCTCTGCGATATGACGGTCTTTTACGTAGCTTAGCACCACATGAAACACATCACGGCTGTAGGCTTCCATCAATTCCCGCAGCAATTCGATGCGATCGTCACCTTTTTCCGGCGCCAAACAACCACCTCATTGCACTTCTCTTTAGACGTAATAAACATCGTTTAGGTTACATCACTCATTGCTATTCGTCGTTGATATGGTAAAATCGAACAAAATTGCAGGAGTTGAATTCGCTGTGGAAATCCGGGTGATAGAGTATTGCACCACGAATATAGAACAAGACGTTCTCACAGCGATTGATGAATTAAGAAAACTCTACCCTCAGGCAAAGATACAGGAATGGGGATGTCTTGGACATTGTCATTATTGTTTTCGCCATCCTTTTGTTTACCTGAATGAAAGAGTGATTATCGAAGCGAAGAGCGCCTCTGAACTAGTAATGCTGGTACAAAAAGCCGCTGCAGAATGACACTTCCACAGCGGCTCCCTCTGCAGCGGTATGAAGCTAACTTAGCGCAATCGAAGTGGAATCTGAGGTGTTGAGCGCGGCAGCCACTTTTTTTACGATTCTTCCGTTGGTAAGAGCAAAAATATCTGCTGCGACAATCGCATCCATTGCCTGATTAACAGCCACAGGATCAACTGGTGTTTTCGGGTCAGGGATTTGAATGCGCACTGTTTTGTTCAGAGAAGTTAAAAATGACATGGTTATGGATTCTTTCATCACATGGTCCCCCTTTTGTAAGTGCCATCAGACAGTGGTCGTTGTACTAGATGCTGCAGGCAGGATCTCTACCGTATCGACATGGCCAGTCGCATAAACTTGGGACTGAAAGAGCGGCGTAAGCGCTGACAAGACTTGCGCCATGCTATCCTCAGTGGCGGCAGGGTCGACATTCGGAAAAAGATGGTTCTGCAACTTCGGCTGTCCGCTTGCACTGATACCCACTTGCAGTTGAACCAGCAACTGACGATTTGCAATACTTGTTGCCATGTTCCATTCCTCCCTTATCCGGTGAAGCTTTCGCCTGGGCCCCGGCACTTGCTTCACTCATCGGATAAAGTGCAGCGGATATTTCAATAGGGGGACCATGTATCACTTCTTCTGCGCAGACTTTGCAGCCTCCACAAATGCAGTAAAAAGCCTGAAATGGCGTTCCGATGACCTCCACAAATTCTCAGGATGCCACTGAACACCGATAACAAATGTCCGCAGGGGGTCTTCAATGGCTTCAATAAGTCCGTCCCGACTATGAGCGCACGGGGCAAGTCCCGGGGCTATCTGTTTGACCGCCTGATGGTGAAACGTATTCGTCTGCAGGTCGTCCGCCCCTAAAATTTGATTGAGCTTGGTACCTTTACTGATTTTTACTACATGGGCAAAGTGATCACGCGGTGCTTTTTGCGAATGTTGCAATGAACTCGGCCATTCTCTGGGAAGATCTTGAAAGAGCGTCCCTCCCATGACCGCATTGAGTATCTGAATTCCTCTGCAAATCGCGAATACAGGCTTATTTCTTTCGATCATGTTAATTAGCAATTTGGCTTCAAATTCGTCCCTGACAGGTGATATCTCTCCAAGCCCCTGGCGCGGTTCCTCACCGTATAGTGCTGGTGCAATGTCCTCTCCGCCGCTTAACAAGAGGCCATCGAGCCGGTCTGCCCATTCCTTGATCTCCTCTTGATTCGTGGTAAAAGGCAGTACCACAGGCATTCCTCCAGCTGCATAGATGCCGTCCGTATAATCCTTGCCAAGGAATATTCCCGGATTGTCGTTCCGGGACATCTCATTCACTGTCAAGCCGATCATCGGTCGCATTTCACGCATGCCCCCAACTCTTCATATACGCTTGCTGCTCTTCAGTTAGTTGATCAATCTCTACACCAATGGCTTTCAACCTCATGCGGGCCACTTGCTCATCCAATTCTTTAGGCAAATGATGTACCCCGGCACTCAGTTGGCCTTGTGAGACGAGTCGAAGCGCGAGTGCCTGTAATCCAAAGGTCATATCCATCACTTCTGCAGGATGGCCGTCACCTGCTGCCAGATTGACTAATCTTCCTTCAGCAAGCAAATACAATTTCCTACCGTCCTGCATCGCAAATTCCTCAACATTGGGACGAACGTTTCTCACTGACACGGCGCGTGCATTCAGATCCGGCTTGCTGATCTCCACATCAAAGTGTCCGGCATTCGCCATGACGGCTCCTGTCTTCATGACGTCAAAATGAGCACCAGTCAAGCAGTTTTTGTCGCCGGTAACGGTGATAAAAAAGTCACCATACTTTGCGGCTTCAAGGGATGGCATCACTTCAAACCCATCCATCACCGCTTCCACCGCCTTAATGGGATCGACTTCCGTCACGATGACCTTGGCGCCGAGTCCTTTAGCGCGCATCGCCACTCCTTTTCCGCACCATCCATAGCCTACGACCACCACGTATGTCCCTGCCACCACCAGGTTGGTGGTTCGCATAATGCCGTCCCATACCGACTGTCCTGTTCCGTAACGGTTGTCGAATAAATACTTTGAAAACGCGTCGTTCACAGCAATCATCGGGAATCTCAGCGCGCCTTCTTCCGCCATGGCGCGAAGTCGTAAAATACCTGTGGTAGTTTCCTCACATCCCCCCATGACTTCCTTGACCTGTTCGGGACGAATACGATGAAGTGTGGTGACAAGGTCTCCCCCGTCATCGATAATCAAATGAGGATGCGTATCGAGTGCAGCCATGATATGGCTCTCGTATTCCTCCGAGGTGGCCCCGTGCCAAGCGTGTGCGGCGATTCCATCATGAACCAGCCCCGCCACCACATCGTCCTGGGTTGATAATGGATTGGATGCAACCACCGTCACGTCGGCGCCTCCCGCCTTCACGACTTTTGCCAGATAAGCAGTTTTTGCCTCCAAGTGCAGACAAATCACTACCCGTTTGCCCGCAAATGGCTGTTCTCGCGAGAATTCTTCTTCGAGTGCCCGTAAAATCGGCATCCGCTCTTTTACCCAGTCGATTTTAAATAGTCCACTTTCATATAAACCCGCATCCCGTATATGGGAACGATCCAAAGCGTTTTTTGATGATTCTGTTGCAGTATCCATTTTGAATCTCCACCTTCCGCCATACTCATTCAATGTATAAGCTTACATGGTTTCTATGGGCTCTGACAAGGAAATCCTTTTTGCACAAATTAAAAAGGCCGCAGCTGTCGTCGCTCGACCCCAATCGTCTTATATACATGTCAGAAATCAATTAATCCCAGACTGATTTGCAATGAATCATTGACTTTTTGCATCAACTCGTCATTTAAATGCGTGATTTTTTCCGTCAAACGTTGTTTGTCGATCGTCCGAATTTGCTCCAGTAACACCACGGAATCCCGTTCAAGCCCGTACTCGGATGCCTCCACTTCAACGTGTGTGGGTAATTTTGCTTTCTGAATCTGAGCCGTTATCGCAGCGACGATGACAGTGGGGCTGAATCGGTTACCAATATTGTTTTGGATGATAAGGACAGGCCTGAATCCCCCCTGCTCCGAACCCACGACGGGAGAAAGGTCCGCAAAAAACACATCGCCGCGCTTGATGTTCATCATTACACCCCGCTGACAAGCCGATCGGCGAGTTTCTCCGCTTCTCTTTCCGCATCAAATGCTTCTGAAGCGATACGCAAATTAATGCCTGCCATTTCCTGATAACCTTGTTGCAAAAGTTCCCGGATGCGTTGTTTTTTGTGCTCATGCACATACATTGCCGTTGCCTGACGTATCAAATTACTGCGTGTTTCCTGCTCTTCAGCCACGATCCCATCCACCTCGTTCAATAAATGCAGCGGCATATTGACAGCGATTCGCCTAGACTTAGACAACGTCAGATCCCTCCAGCTCCAGCAAATCCCTTTTGTATTATAACGCAATTTGGAGTCTCCCATCCAGTTTTGGCGGGTTTTTCACCATAAAATTATAAAATGTGTTGACGCGGCACACGACTGGTAATCCTGCACAATAATTCGTAAGGAATCGTGTCCAGCAAGTCCGCATGGCTTTGTATAGACGCTTTGCTTTCTATGAGTTGACTATAGATGACGACCTGATCGCCGACCTTTGCATCAAATCCCGTGACGTTGATCATCAGTTGATCCATGCAGATAGTGCCTACGATAGGCGCAATCGCCCCGTTCACTTCCACGTATCCGCGATTGGTCAACGCCCTAGGAATGCCGTCACCGTATCCAACAGGCACAGTGGCAATGACCTCTTCCTTTTCCGTCACATAGGTTCGACCATAGCTCACCGCCTCACCCGCCTGCATCCTGGCAATTCGGGTGATGCTGGTCCTGAGTTCCAGCACTGGCTGCAAATCGACATCCTGATTCCACGCAGGCGCAGGGTGAAAACCGTACATCGCAATCCCCGGTCTCACCATGTCAAAATGATATTCAGGACCCCAAAGCAACGCAGCGCTGTTTGCTATGTGCGCGATGGGAACGTGATATCCGGCACGCTTGGCAACATGTACCCATTCGATAAAACGGCGCCTTTGCATCTCGGAATATACTCTACCATCGGCATGATGCATCTCATCTGCTGAGGACAGGTGAGTGAATATCCCTTCTAGTTCTATTAGGGGATATGCAGAGATATGCGATAATACGGTCAGCATTTCGTCTGCACTACGTATGCCGAGCCGTCCCATACCCGTGTCGAGCTTCACATGCACGCGCACGGAATGGCGCTGACGCTTCGCGGCATCAGCCAGTATTCGGATGTCGTTGATTCCTGTTACCGTGACTGCAATATCATAGTCCAACACCGCGATAGCCGCCTGTTCAGGCAGTGCGCCATATACCAAAACAGGCGCTGTGATCCCCGACTGGCGTAAGGCAACGGCTTCTTCCACTGTGGCCACGCCAAGTCGATCCGCTCCCGCCGACAACGCTGCCTTACTTACCTCCAATGCGCCATGCCCGTAACCGTCTGCTTTCACTGTCGCCATCATCTGGACGCCAGCTGCCAATTTCGCCTTTAAGAGGCGCACATTATGCTGTAATCGTTCCAGATGAACCAATGCCACCGTCTGTCTCCACACAGTTCTCACCAGGAAAAGCATATCATACTTTGTTTTTTTTTTGATACGATGAAAACAATGAATTATTTTCCACCGCTGTCTACAGTTGATGCTGCCACATGCAAAAAGTCCGACAACTTCATTTTAGAGGTCATGGTGTATTCTACATTTTGATTGATCCAATAGAGTTGATGCGCGCTTCCTGCACCTGTCCAGATGGCGGGGAGTCCGTTCAGCGTCAAAAGTTCACCGCTCCCAAGATCAATTGCGCCGCTTTTCGGGCGATTCTCGATAATCGTAAATGGTTTTGCCCCGTTGTAGCGGATAAATACCACTCCATTTTGATCTGATTCGTCCTGCAGGGTATCCCTTGCCGGGATCCAGGAAGGCTCAATGACGCCAAAACCTTGTGACGAGGCGCTAACTGGCCATTCCAATGATTTGAGTGTGGTGGTTTGGTCGGAAGAAAATGCGTTGGGTAAAAAGGTGACGTCTTTTTTGAAAGAGGTATAGCGTATACTCAACACAGGCTTTTGCTGTTTATCGAGAAACACCAGGCTTTGCGGGAAAAAACTCTTGCGATCCATACTCAATCGCTCTTCTGCCGCATAGGGCGATATGCCCGCGGATTTCCAATCAAAAGTGATAGATTCCTTCTCCGTCCGGTAGCGCAGGGGTTCACTGTTGACGATGTCTTTCAGAACAGTTTGATAAAGGTATAACTGCCCCTGCTGTTCTCCCCAGTTGCCTTGAAACCGAATGACTTTTTTAGCGCCGGGCGTAATCAAATAAGTACCTTTTTCGTTGTGAACGATAATTTGCGAGATTTCCTTGTTGTCATTTCCAAGTGCAATGCGATAGCGGTTAGGAGCTTCATACCATGTTTCCACATAATATTGTTGACTCGATGCCACTCCGTTTACTGTCATCAGCGCAGTGCTTTGATACGTGTGGAGCGTCTGCGAGAAATTCTGCAGTTGTTTGACCATCCCCGAACTGCCAAGCGGTCCGCAACCTGCGAGCAGGCCACCGAACAAAAGCGTAAACCCAATGCTCCAATACACTTTTTTCTGCACAAGAACACCCCTCACCAGAACGAAGTGTCCTGGTCAATTACCGGTCGGGAAAAGAGGGGTAAAGGCTCGGCTCAACCAATTGAGCAAGTCGCCAGCCGTGAATGATTCTTCACTGATTCCTGAGTCTTTGGCAAGATCGGCCGCTTTTCCATGCAGATAAACTCCAAGCGGCGCAGCGATTTTCGCAGCGTATCCTGCCGCGAGAAGCCCCGTAATGTATCCTGCAAGAACATCTCCGGAACCTCCTGTTGCGAGTCCGTGATTCCCTGATGTGTTGATATAAACCTGTCCATCCGGCAAAGCAGTCACGGTTCCTGCACCCTTCAAAACGACAATCACTTGATGGCGGGAAGCATAGGTACGTGCGTAATGAACGCGATGGTGTTGTATCTCTGCAGTCTCTATTCCTAGCAGGCGGGCAAATTCTTTCGGATGCGGGGTCATGACAGTTGGGTATTTTCGCGTAGCGAACCATTCGCTGCCCTGATCAGGCAAAAGAGACAACGCATGCAGAAAATCAGCATCCAACACGATAGGCAACGAAATACCTGCCATTTTCAGCATGTGATCAGGATGGTGGGAAGCAAGTCTCCTGATCCCGTTTCCCATTCCCGGGCCCAAAAGTACGGCGCGAAGCCCTTTCGCCCACTCAAGTAAAAGGGAAATCTCAGGGTCCCGCCATTCCCCACCGTCCTCTTCATACTGATGTACCAACACTTCTGCAGGTAATGCGGCCAAAAATGATGCAGGAGTGTCCGCACCGCAAAACCACTCTACCAGTCCTGCCCCTGCGCGATACGCAGCTTCTAGCGCCATTCGAGCAGCACCGTACATGCCCCTCGAACCGGCGACCACACCTGCTTTGCCAAATGTGCCCTTGTGGCTGTTTTGTTCCCTGTGCATCCGCATGCGCAACCATTCGTCATCTCTCAAAACCATCGCGTAGGCGCCATGATTCATCGCAAGTGAGTCCGTCATCGACAGTGTTTCCAGCACCACATTGCCGACGAACGCTTTGCCAGGATATTGATACAAGCCGATTTTGGCATATCCCAGTGTCACCGTCACCTTTGCCACAATGACATCGGGATCTACTTGACCAGTGGTTGCATCCAGTCCTGATGGAATATCCACAGCAATGACCGGACAACCGCTCTCCTTAATCGCCTTTGCGAAGGGACGCAGCGATTCTTGAAATGGCAATCTGCTCCCTGTCCCCAGGATCGCATCAATAATGAGGTCCGCACTCGCCAGATCATCCTTACTTTGAGCCATTTGGCCCCCTAATGCAAGATAGGCTTGCCTCTGCACTTTACATGCCTCAGAAAGCTGCGAAACTTCTGAGGTCAACCATACGAGTACGCGATGTCCTTGCGCGAGCAGGTACCTTGCCGCGACAAAACCATCGGCACCGTTATGCCCCTTCCCTGCCACCACGTGGATTTGCAGCATACCTTCTTTGCCGGCTTTACGGGCAAATTCGTTACAACTTCTGGCTACCGCAACACCGGCCACTTCCATGAGGGCCAGTCCGTCAACACCGACTTTTCCTATCATGTATTGATCAAGGTTGCGCATCTGCTCACGATCTACGAGCCACACGGTTTTCCCTCCGGTTGGTACAACTATATTCAGATACAGGTACAAGTAGTACCGTGACTAGTGCTTAACCGTATACCACCACGGCATTTGGATTGGGGCTCCCTGGAGATACGATGCTGTTGCCGGTTGCCAGGTATCTTCCCACTTGCCACCCCCAGGCAGGTTCACCACTCGGATAGTCGATCTGAACAGGATAGGTGCCATTGCCGGGACCCATGATTTGGACATTGAAGCCCGCAGCCTTTAGGCGGTCCGCATAAGTTTGTGAGCCGTATAGCTGAACAGTCACCGAACTTGGATTAGGAAGTGTGGGTAACCCTGTGCTAGATCCTTTGGAACCGTAAGGTTTAAGCATTTTGTATACGTCTTTTGTGCTAATAATGTCATAGTACGCGCCGGTGATGTAATTTTCCTGGTTCACTCCAGGCAGAGAGGTGCTCGCCAACTGCATGGAATCTCCAATATTGCCTATGGTTAAATGGATGATTTTAGCACCTGAGGCCTCATTCGCGATTTGCACCAATTGTGTCGTCGACAAATTGGTCACCACGTCTTTTTGCCAGGTGCCAATCAGTGCCGGTAAATGAGTCAAGTCACTTCCTGCGCTAAGTAGCTTTTGCTTCAAGGCGTCAATCATTTGGACCTCTGCATTCATGCGTTGGAAATCATTCACACGGATGGTGCTGCTCGCCTGGTTTTGGCGAATGCGGATAAACGCGAGCGCCTGTTGTCCATTCAAAGTTTGCCACCCAGGATAAAGGTTGGCTCCGCTGTAGTACGGATCGTACAATCGACCAGGCACATCAATACGTATCCCGCCTACTGCGTTGATCGCATCAACAAACCCTTGAAAGTCTGTCACAATATAATGCTTAATCTTTAATCCAGTTAACTGGGAAACACCCTGTACCGTGAGTTGAGCTGCTTGATTGGGTTGCATTTGAGCGCCAATGAAAAATAATGTCTTTAGTTTAGGAATGGGATCATTAAATTGAGGTTGTGCAAAAAGCACATTTCTAGGAATCGTGATCAGCACAATCTGATGTTTGGTGGGATCGATATGTGCGACCATCATGATGTCGGCCTGTCCTCCGCCGTCGCCAAGGCTGATGGGCGAAGTGGCATTACGGGCGTTGTTTCCGATCAGCAGGATATTTTCTACCCCTGACTGACCCACGATAGTACCCACGGCTGAATGAATCAAACCGGATAATCCACTCG
This sequence comes from Bacillota bacterium, assembly GCA_021785975.1. Lineage (GTDB taxonomy): Bacteria > Bacillota > Bacilli > Alicyclobacillales > SLC66 > JAJZCL01. The sequence continues at coordinate 28,406 of JAJYOE010000017.1, forward strand.
ACTGACTACCATTTTTGCCATGTAAATTGGCAGTGGTGGCGGCAACTGCCGCGCCAAGCAATACAGCGACTACCCCCACCGTAATCCAGGCCGTTCTCCGTCTTCTTTTTTTCTTACTCTTGTCACTAGGATTGTTCTGGCTCTGCTTTGAATTTTTTTTAGGTGGATTCGGCATGTATCGCTGCACATCTCCTATACTTATTTTTACAAACTGCTATAAAAATCATCTCAAAAGCGCATTATGACACAAAATGTGACCAACGTAAAGAGGATACTCCGCATAGAGTATCCTCTTCTGTCTGGCTTTATTGTACAAATGATGCCTATGGTTTTATTCTATAAAATTCGTGGCATATGAATTATTTTTGTGTCTGCTTCATGAGCCAGTCTGCAACTTGTTTAATTTGTGCACTGCTGGTTAATCCACCACCAGGCGGCATAATGTCCTTGCCTTTCGTGATAAAGCTTATGAGTGTCGTTTCATTCGCGACATTTCCGATTCCGCGAAGTTCTGGCCCTACGCCACCTTCCAGATCACTGCCGTGACAACCGGAACATGTATTGTTAAATATTGTATAACCTGGCATGGAAGTATCGAGCAATGTCTTACTCTTGGGACTTTGTGGCGCAAACGGCATTCCGTTAGGCCCGCCCGCTGCGCTTTGTGTCCCGGAAGAACCGCCAGACGAATTGGAACTTGCCCCAGTGCTTGCAGAACTGCTGCCAGAACCACCTGATGAAGTGGCTAGCGGATCTATTGCCACTGGTGGTAACTTAGCCAAGTTTTCATTGGTTGCGCTCGGCAGTCCGAAAATGGCGCCCATCCACAAACCTAGGCTCACCACAACACCCAGTGCAACTAGCGTCGCCCCGGCACCAGAGATTCCTCTTTCATTACGCTTCACCTTCAGCCCTCCTAAATCGGTACCACGATTTTATAATTATAAAGGTCATTAGGGTATTCTTACAATTTCAATAGACACAAACAAACGACAATTATTTGACGTATTTCATGTTGATGAGCTACTTTTTATTTAATAAAATAAAAAAATTATTATAATTGGAAATTAGGTCCTTTGACAAGATGAAGAACTTCGTCAATGATTGAGTTATCAATCAAAAATGGGGGTTGAAATGAATATGATCTCTTCTTTAGATGCGATTATTCCTTTTTTGCCTACCATTCAAAAAAGCTATCCGGAAGATTCGCACTTGATTTTACTTGATTTAGAAAAAGTGATTGCGTCATTGCCTGGAGAACGCTTAAGAATCCCCATTAATGTAGGGGACAAACTCGATGACTTACAACAGACGGTCACCTATCAAGCTAAACTGCAAAAGAAAACGATCCGCGAAGAACGGGGCCCTGAACAATTTGGCATTTCCTACATCGCATCGGCAGTCCCCATTTATAAAGACAGCCAAAGTAGTGAAATCATCGGTTATTTGACAGCCATCACGTCCAATCAAAACCTTCATGAGTTGCGAGCAGATGCGCATGAACTAGCAGCGATGGTAGAAGAACTCAGTGCCACAACAGACGAAATCGCAATTGCATCCGTATCCATAGCCGAAGATGCAACGACACTGGCCAAATACTCTAACGAAATCGCACAAGACGTCAACAATATTCACGATGTCGTTAATTTTGTTCAGGATATTGCATCTCAGTCCAATCTGCTGGGATTAAACGCAGCCATTGAAGCAGCACGAGCGGGAGAAGCCGGACGGGGTTTTGGTGTCGTATCTGATGAAATTAGAAAAATGGCCACGCAGAGCAAAGATTCAGCAGAAAAAATCCGCATGAGACTAGATACATTGGAAAATGCACTCATCAACTTGAATGATGCAGTGAAACGAGTTTCGCAAAATCAAGATCAGCATTCGGCCAGTGTTGAAGAACTTCGTTCCGTATTTGAACACATTGCAAAAGTAGCGGACGATCTTGTCAAGCGTTCCTCCGTTACTTGACGAACAGATTATTTTTGTAGAGTGACTATAAATTTATCTTCATATGGGTTAAATTCAGCTTTTAATTTTTTTAGTTTTGTAAACTGAAGGATATTGATGGCAGACTGCTCTCTTGCCACTATAACTTCAAGTGGCATAGAAGGTATTTGATTTAAGGCTTGCTTGATTTGATGCAATGGGTCAGGTACGTCCATTTGTCAGTTGTCGCTTTTAGGCACAGCCCGAGTATCCAGTATATTTCCTTTTAAATTTAATGTATTTCGGTATTCCCTCATCAATTCTTTCTCTGCCTTAACAAAGTCATCGTCTGTAAAATCTCCACGCGCAAAAAGTTTACAATGGCACGTTCCAGTTCTCGCAATATCGTCTTTTGCAAATGAGCATGGACAAATCAACTTGCGATCTGTCTTTGCATCACCTGTCGCTTCAAAACAGGGGCAAATTCTTGTACCGTACCTCTCCTGATTTTCTGCGATCCAAATTTTTAAATTCGTTAAATACATGGGATGCGGATTGACGAGAAATCCTTCCCTCTTGCAAAGAATAATATTCATTAGATGAAATGAATTTAATTCATGATGATACTATATAATAAACCCGTGCTGATTGCCATATGCCACCAGCACGGGTTGCGTTTGTTTATGGACTGATATTACAATCTTTCGAGACGAACTGCCGTATATTTATAAGGAGATACGCCTGACTTTGTATCTGAAACATCATTCGTCAAAACGTTCGTATTCACTTGTTCAGGAAAAT
>JAJYOE010000045.1 GCA_021785975.1 Bacillota bacterium
CACGAGTATCGAGTTTGCCTTCCTTCGTCGCCTGGATCAGTCCGTTCGTTTCCGTCAACAGCCCGTTCATGATGTCGATGCACGCATTCAGGTTGTTCTTGATCTCGTTGAAGTCCCCATGGTATTCATCAGTAATCCGAGGCGGTATGTCGCCCTTACTGATTCGATCCACATACTCGGCGGTGACATTGATCGGACCTACGAAGGCATCGATCATTTCGTTGACGCCGCCCACCAGTTTTGCCCAGTCACCTTGATATGCTGCCGTGTTGCCACGGGTATCCAGCTTCCCTTCACGAGTGGCTTGAATCAAACTGTTCATTTCCTGGAATAGCAGTCGCAATGTATCTACGACGTTTTTCAAACTATGTCCTAAAATATCTTTATCCGATAAAACGCTGACATTCGTTTGCATATCTCCTGCAGCAATTCGTTGTGCAGCTAGCACTTGCCCCTTGATCGTTCCCGTCATGGTGTTTATCGCCGCAGCCAATTGGCCTATTTCATCTTTACCGTTTGCGTCAATGGTCACATCCAGGTCACCAAGTGACAGCTTTTCTGCTAATGTTTTCATGTTTTTTATAGGCTTGACAATTTGACCTGATATCAACCAGCCCACTATAGCAGACAATATAATCATAATCACAATACCAATGATTGACACTGTAGTAATTTGGGCGACGCTTTCCGCGACCAGATCGTGAAGCGATATGGCAAATAGCACACCGATAAGAATCAAGGCAATTAAAAGGATCCCCATAAATCCTGCCATAATCTTGGTTCTCACTGACTTCATCTTACTAACCTCCCTTATGTCTTATGTAGTTCTAATTCTTGCAACAGATCATTTGGTAAGAGGACCGCAACACCTCCACGGCGTTTTCCTGACATGGGTCACCATGTCCAAAATAAATTGTCTGGATGTCCATGTTGCATAACCGCTCAAAAGTTCGGATAAATTCATTGCCATAATCACTGCCCGGCGACGTAATAATGAGAGGTGTATCCCCTGCGAACAAAAATTTGTTCTCCTCGTCATAGAGCAAGATAGAATCCGTACTGTGTCCGGGCATATGAATCACAGTCAGATAACCATCACCAGCCTTCACTTTTTCGCCGTCTAAGAGCACATGGTCCACTCCCTCAAGGGTTGACGAGAAAGCCAAGATCTTGGGATTGTATGCTTCCTTCAACTGCTTGATCATCCCAGTATGATCATAATGGGAGTGCGTAAGGATCACCTGTTCTACTTTTCTTTTTCCCACCCCCGTGGATGCTTCCTGTAATCGCTGAAAGATCTGAGGGTCTCGACCTGCATCGATCAAAGTATTTACGTCAGACAACGCGTTCCAGGAGCCTGTAAGCAAATAAACATTGGAAGTGTATACCGGGCTTTTTTGAGTTAAGTTTAAAATTTTCATTTTTTTCATTCCAATTCTGATGTTAAAGCATCCATCTTGTTAGATTTTTTGAAAAAGCTGTGCCTGAGAAACCACCTGCACAAAAGAATTTTTTAATTCATCAGGGAGTTTTTGCGTCTGTTCTACCGCCAAAAATCCTCCGACGGAAAGCGCCCGATGAAACATCCGGAATACCTCTACCCGCTCTTGCTGGGAAAAATGCAAAAGAACATTTTTGCAGAGAATCAAATCCAGATTCTCTGCAGGTGGCTGCAATGAAAGCAGATCATGTCGAAGAAAATGAACTGATTTACGGATTTCCTCGGAAATTTGATAGATCTCGTCAGAACCATCCGCTTTAAAATACCTGGCCAAGATATCTTCCGGAATTCTCTCCACCTGATCCTTGGGATAGCGGCCTTCAGCAATGATTTTTTCGAATTGCTGGCTTTGATCAATATCAGTTGCCAAAATATTAACGTTGCGAAAGTACATATAACCAACGTTTTCTCTCAACAAAATGGCCAGAGAATAGGGTTCCGGTCCCATTGCACACCCTGCGTCCCATATCTTAATCCGTTGCCTGGAACGTAGTGATTTCAATGCGTGGTCGCGAATAATCTCCAATGTTTGCATGTCTCGAAAAAAGTAAGTAAATGCCATGTTCCATCACCATTCTATGGATTGCTATCTAGTTGAAGAATCAAACGATCCCTTCAAGAGTTTCCAGATCATCATCAGACAACATCTTTTCACAATCCAGCAGTAGTTTCACATCATTTCCAACTTTGCCAATACCTTTGATATAACGATTGCCTCCGCGATTCAAATCGGGCGGAGGAACGATCTCCTCATCCGGAATCGACAGCACTTCGGCTACACTGTCTACAATCAAACCAATAGAGATATCCTGGATGTCAATCACGATAACGCAGGTTCGGTCATTGTATTCAATCTCGTTTTTTCTAAAACGGGATCTGGCATCCATGAGCGGGATAATTTTGCCACGCAAATTGATGATACCGCGAATATATTCTGGCATTTCCGGCACTTCTGTGATCGGCTGTAGCTTGATGATTTCGGTCACATACTGTATCTCAAGACCATAAAACTCATGCCCCAGGGAAAACGTAAGATACTTGCCTTTTTGAGTGTCTTCTTCAATATCCGTGATTTCATCCATTGGTGCGTTTGCCATGTGCATTCTCCTTTCTGAATAATTAAAAAAATACAAAAAACGACCATTCGTTACAAAAACGGTCGCGTTGCTATGCGAAATCTAAACCATCGTTGCAACCCGGCGATCGTTGACCCTATTGTTAGAATCTTTAGACCCGTAGCTTTGCGTCCCGCCATTTCTGGTGGTTTGCCCGTTCGACCAGCTATTTAAATCAATTAAAAATTTAATTTGGAAAATTAGAAAATTAGAATATATCTGTTATTAAATTCATATTATAATACGTTTCCCAATTGATTAAGTTTCAATAGGACCAGTACAAACAGACTATAAGATGTCAAAAAGAACAATCAAATGCAAGTGGCGTCTCCATCATGGTCTTTACCTCACCCAGATCTGCTGTTTTACCCAGCGCCCACATCAGCTTGGGTATAATCGCTTCCGTATTCATGTCTTTTGATATGATGATGTTTGGATTTTGCGCCACTCTTCTTCCTACTTCGTAAAGGCTTAAATCCTCGCCTTCCTGCAGGCACTGAGTGGTGACGACTACGGCCACCCCTTTTGAGACAAGCGACTCTATCTGCGGCACCAAATCACGTCCGTGCGAAGGAATGCCTCCATTCCCAAAGCTCTCAATGACGATGCCCTGATACATGGAAAGATGGGAAAAAAGTTCAGGTCGGATTCCTGGATACAGCTTTATCAAAAAAACTTCTGTGCAAAGTGCGGTGTCGAGACAAAACGGCGATTCGCCTGCGCCAGGAAGCTCGATCTGGTAGTCTATCACTTGATCGTTGATGAAGGCGATATATGGAAAATTAACACTCTCAAACGCATCGAAGCTTTTGGTTCGAATTTTCATCGCCCGGGTTCCTGCTATCACCTTACCATTAAACACGACAAACACTCCGCCTACGTTTTCCATTGCAAAGTGAGCTGCATCCAAAAGGTTTCTTTTGGCGTCCGTCTTCTGATAATTGAATGGCACTTGCGACCCGGTCAGGACCACCGGTTTAGAGAGGTTACGTAGAAAATAAGAAAGTGCGGCGGCTGTAAACGCCATGGTGTCCGTTCCATGTGTGATCAAAAAGCCGTCATATTCATCGTATTGTTGGCTCACTAACTCTGCAATTTTCACCCAATGTTCTGGTTGCATATTGGTGCTGTCGATCGACAATAACGGGTAATTGGATATCATGCACTGCAGGTTTTCTTGCTGTAAATACTTCTCAAGTTCTGTCGGATCGAGACTGGGGGCCAAACCCTGATGTCCCGGTTGCGAAGCAATAGTTCCCCCTGTAGTGATCATTAACAATTTTTTCATCATTCACCTCAACCTGTATCTCTCAGACCGCCTCAAGCAAGCTTCCGCCGAATTTCTATCCATTTTCTCCATAATAACCGAAAATTCTTTTTTCGTAGATGGCCTTTTCAGCGGAAGCTTGCGTGTAAAACAAGTTAATTTGGGAATTTTAATACATCATCGTTGAAAGGACGGATGACCAGTGAAAACAAGGGAATCCTCTCAAACATGGAAATTTTATCAATGGTTATTAAAGCATCCCCTTGGTTCCATGCTGATCCTAATTGGTCTCGTTATCATCATTGGAATCCTCGGCTTTGAACTCGCCGGTGCCTGGAGAATGCCATCTTTCAACTGGTGGCGAGGCGCATAAATGATCAATCGACAGTGACACTCAGATTGCTGACTAAAAGTGAGGGTGAGCCAAAATACCCTGGAGCCATGGAGGGCGACACAAATTCGAGGTCATTCCCAATCACTTCAATCGCATTAATTAGCTCAAAAAAATCGCCCGCAATGGTCATCTGGTTCACCGCTGATCTCACCTTACCATCAACAATGTAAAAACCTTTTGCTGCAAGGGAAAACTGCCCAGACACACTGTTTGCGCCAGAGTGCAGTCCCGTCAGGTCGGTGATCAGCACCCCAACATGTATCATCGAGATCATCTCATCCAATGATTTTTCTCCAGCTCCAATGTAAAAATTAGAAGGGGATACCGAAATTGAATCCTTATAGGACGACTTGTACGCGTGTCCGGTCGATTCGGTCTGTGCCTTTTTGGCAGTTTTTCGATTGTGCAAAAGGGACAGAAGTTGTCCGTCTTTCACCACCTGAAGTTCCTTTGCCGCGACACCTTCTCCATCAAAAGTGCGCGAAAAGATGCCCTCAGGTAAAAATGGGTCGTCGTTTATTTGCAGTGCCGATACTCCAATTTTAGTGCCGATACGGTCCTTTAGGCGTGAACGACCTTTTTGTACGTTCTCCGCGGAAAAAACCTGGGAGAATGTCTGCAGCATGGTGGCCGCCATGTCGTTTCTGAGTATGACGGGGTAATTTTTATTGCTGATCGACCGGGATCCGAGTTGATCAAGCGCCTCTTTTGCAGCTTTTTCTGCAATTTCATCAGCGTTCAGGGAATGGAAATCTTTAGTGATACATTCATAAGAACCTGTTTTGACCTGACCTGCATCCTCCACCACCACGGAGACATACATACCAAAGTAATTCTGCTTGTCGAAAAGTTGAAGTCCTTTACTGTTGATCAGTTGACGTTCTTCTGATGATCTTGACAGCATAAAGTAATTGGTGGTTTTTACGCGCTTATCAAAAGCGAGGATTTTTTTCTCCACCTCCAGACCAAATTGCATAATTTCTGAAATGGTGACCTGATCGAGTGGTCCCGCGTAAAAGCTTAGGTCACGGTAACTTTCACTCCCGGCGAATATTTCTTCCCCTTCTTCATCGTCGATGATGCCGGCGTTGTCTTTTGCATTTTCCAACAAATAATCCATGGAGTCTTCCGAAATTTTCTCCGTAAACGCATAACCCATTTTACCGTTGTAAAGTCCACGAAATGAAATCCCGGCCACTTCAGACGACTCGTAATTGTCGACTTCACCTTCAAATATCCGGCAACCGAATTTTTCCCGGTGCTCATAGTACAACTCCATATCCACAAAACCCTGTTGCTCACCTAATGCGAAGAGTTGTTTTTGAAAATCAAAAATTTCCATCTTACTCAGCCCCCTTTGTTCCGCCCACGGTCATCTCACTGACGCGAAGCATGGGTTGCCCCACGTTGACGGGGATACTGCCACTAAGTGAACCGCACATGCCTGCACCATGCGCCAGGTTATTCCCCACCATATCCACGAGTTGGATGGTCTTCGGGCCGTTTCCGATCAGCGTAGCGCCTTTGATCGGCGTATCTAACTTCCCGTTTTTGACCAAGTATGCTTCCATCACCGCAAAGTTAAAATCCGCAGTGGCCGGATCCACCGATCCGCCGCCCATGTATTTTGCATAAATACCGTATTCCGTATTGGCAATGATATCTTCTGGCCTGGACTTACCTGGTGCAATGAACGTATTGGTCATTCTTGATGTGGGAGCAAAACGATAGGACTGCCTTCTAGCTGATCCTGTGGGATTCATCCCCATTCGCCTAGCATTCAACTTATCGATGAGATACCCTTTTAAGATGCCATTTTCAATCAAAACATTGCGTTTCGTGGGTTCTCCCTCGTCATCCACCTGGATCGATCCCCACTCATTGGGTATCGTCCCATCATCGATATACGTAACGAGATCAGAAGCCACTTTTTCACCAAGACGACCAGAAAACGCCGAATTGTTTTTTGCCACCGATGTAGCCTCAAGTCCATGGCCGCACGCCTCGTGGAAAATCACGCCGCCAAATTCATTGTCGATGATGACCGGGAACTTGCCGCTAGGACTCGGTTGTGCAGAAAGCATGGTGACGGCAATCCTGGAAGCTTCTTTCGCATAATGTTCAAGATTCAGTCCCTCGATAAATTCAAATCCCTTATGCGCCCCTGGCCCGTAAAATCCACTTTCCATCTTGTTGCCATCTGCTGCGATTGATTGAATCATCATGCGACTGCGAGTGCGCTTGTCCTCCATATACCTTCCCTCAGAATTGGCGATCAACACATTCTGCTCTTCATCCAAATAAAAAACGCTCACCTGCTGAATCGCTTCATGAAATCCTTTGGCGATCGCGTAAGCGTTTTTCATAACACTAACTTTTCTCGCTTTATCCACCAATGACGGACTGATTTGAATTTGGTGAGTGGACGTAAAGCTCTCCTTCACAAGTGGTTGTGGTTGGATCACCGCTGCACCGCTGATGGCAGCCGCAGCGTTTTTTGCTGCTTTTAAAAGTCCTTCTCTGGAGGCATCCGTAGTATAAGCGTAGGCACTAAAAAAATTCCTGAATACGCGTATGCCCACCCCAAAATCCCTGCCTGATAGACTGTTTTCCACGTTGCCACTTTGTAACACAATGCGATTCGTATATCGGTCCTCCACAAACACTTCAGCAAAATCCCCACCGGTTGAAAGCGCTTCACCCAGCACTTCGTCTATTACTGATTGCGCAATCACAAAACTCCTCCTTCATTAAGCGATGTTGCAGTATCTTTGCGCACTAGATGGATACATTCTCATCATACATCAAAACACTTGGCAGGAAGCATCCCCTGTTTTCTGCTATAGTACGTATAGTTCGTTTCGACAACGCATTCGACAGATTATTGAAACCAGGTGAGAAAGTATGGACAAGCGGCATGTGGTCATCATCGGCGGAGGAATCACCGGGCTCGTTGCAGCGTATCGCCTGCGTCAGATGAATAACGATGGTCACTTATTGAAATGCACACTTTTGGAAGAGGACAGTCGTTTTGGCGGAAAAATCGTCACCAGAAGAACAGAAGACTTTACGCTCGAATTAGGTCCTGATTCGATTTACACGCGCAAACCCGCAGGCATCGAGTTCATCCGAGAATTGGGGCTTGAAGAGCAAATTGTTCCCGTTAGTCCCAGTAGCGGAACGTTTGTCTGGCACAACGGGCACCTGCAACCACTCCCACCCGGTGTGAACACAGGCGTACCATCGGATATGAACGCATTTGCGAAAACCAAGCTCCTTTCAGCGCAGGGAAAAATGCGTGCACTAGCAGACCTGATTTTACCTTTGGTGCCTTTAGAAAGAGACATTGCGATCGGAGAACTTTTGCGAAAACGCCTTGGCGACGAGGTAGTAGACGTCATTGCATCACCTCTTCTTGCAGGCATTCACGCAGGTGACATTGACAGGTTGAGCCTTGACGCCACGATGCCGATGTGGCGTAAGATTTATGAGGATCATCGCAGTTTGATCCTCGGGGCAATGGCGATGAAGAAAAAAGCCCAAAGTGCACCAAGTGCACCGTCAGGGCCATTATTCATCAATTTGCAAAACGGCCTTGAGCAATTGGTGGATCATCTCGTACAGAAGCTCAAGCATGACGTGGACATGCACCTTAACACCAGCGCGACAAAAGTGACAAAAAATACGGACGGCACTTATGAAATCACCATGAACCATAAAGGAACCATCTCCACGATCAAAGCAGATGCCATCATTGTCGCCACGCCATCATTTAGAGCGGCGGACATTCTGTCCTCCCTAGATCTCAACTTAGAACCCTTAAGGGCTATTCGTTATGCGGATACCGCCACCGTATCATTTGGCTACAAGGGCATCCCCTCATCCTTCCAGATGGCAGGATCAGGCTATCTTGTGCCTCGCAATGAAGGCACTCGCATCACCGCCTGCACCATCGTCTCGAACAAATGGAAGAATTCCTCGAAAAACGGCGATTTGCTCGTTCGCTGTTATGTGGGACGGGACGGTGATGAAGAAGCGGTTCATTGGACGGACGAGCGTCTGATTGAAACGACCCAACAAGACTTAAAGAAAAGTATCGACCTTTATGAAAAACCGTATTTTATTGAAATCAAACGCTGGCAACGCTCCATGCCGCAATACGATGCGGGCCATCTGGA
>JAJYOE010000046.1 GCA_021785975.1 Bacillota bacterium
GACGCGAGTTCATAGCCCCAGTTTTTGAAGGCACCTTCTGTATATTTCATGATGTTGCCTTTATGAACAATCGTAACACTCTCACGCTTGTGCTTGATGGCGTATTCGATCGCAGCGCGAATCAGACGTTCTGTGCCATCTTTAGACACTGGCTTGATGCCAATACCAGATGTCTCTGGAAAGCGGATTTTCTTCACGCCCATCTCTTTTTGTAAAAACTCGATGATTTTCTTCGCTTCCGGAGACTCTGCCTGCCACTCGATACCGGCATAAATGTCTTCCGAGTTCTCACGGAAAATGACCATATCCACTTTGGTCGGATCCTTCACAGGGGAAGGCACTCCTTGAAAATAACGAACAGGACGCAAGCATACATACAGATCGAGTTCCTGGCGAAGCGCCACGTTCAGGCTGCGAATACCACCGCCGACTGGCGTGGTGAGTGGTCCCTTAATGCTGACCAGGTATTCGCGAAGCGCCGTCAGCGTATCTTCTGGCAACCATTCGCCAAACTTGTTGAACGCTTTTTCCCCGGCGTAGACTTCAAACCACTCAATCTTGCGCTTACCGTTGTAAGCTTTCTCTACCGCAGCATCCAACACGCGCACAGATGCACGCCAAATGTCCGGTCCTGTCCCATCCCCTTCGATAAACGGAACAATCGGATGATCAGGCACATGCAACCCAGTGCTGCGCATTTCAATGGCTTCCCCACTTGTTGGCATGTCCAGTTTAGAGAATTTTGACATGTTTGCTATACTCCCTTTCTTCAACTGTTATAACGCATTGTACTTATGTCCGTACCTCCAAAACCCATCTGTTATCATACCACAGCATCCCGCAGTCAGCAATCAATTTTCCCATTCTATGAACCTATGTTTCATCTAGTGGACCACACTGTTCCGTTGCTCCTGATACACTGTGCGCATAAATAACACCACACTTGGCAGTACAATCAAAGCTCCGACCACCCACGGCAGGGTAATCGGGTTCGCAAAGATAAAATACGCCAAAATGGTAGCGCCAATCGGTTCTCCGACGATACTCATCGAAATGACAGAAGCAGGAAGGTGTTTTAAGAGCGTATTGAAAATCGTATGCCCAAAGATAGTGGGAATGAGTGCAAGCAAAAAGAAGGCACGCCAATCGCCCACCCCGTAATGAAGAAATGAGTCGTGATGAAGCACGCTGTAAATGGCCAGAATGACACTTGCCACGATGTAGACGAGAAAGTTGTACTGAAGTGAAGGCACTTTGGGGCGTAGTCCTTGCCCCGCAAGCAAATACAACGCGGCAAACATAACTCCTATCACAGAGAGCACATCGCCAATCCCCGCCGTACCTCCGCGTAGGAGATCGTGCCAGCCAATGACCGCGGTGCCGACAAAAGCCAAGAACGCAAACCCCCACGCCTTCCATCCGACCCGCTCCCGCAAGAGAAGATGCGAGCCTACGAGCGCAAAGATAGGCTGCAATGCAATAAATATCGTTGAACTAGCCACAGTCGTTGCAAATAAGGATTGAATCCAGAAGATAAAATGGGTCGCAAGAAAGGCTCCGCTCAAAAAAAGCAAACCGCGATCGCGCCAGTTCAAATCACGAACGGTTCGTAGCAACCCCGGTATGGCAAACGGGGCCAACATCAACGCCGTCATGAACAGGCGATACATCGCGGTGATGGACGCCGGGGCCGTCGTCATTTTGATGAAGATGGCGGCAAACGACACCCCGATCACGCCGATGGCAAGCACTCCATACGCCCAAAGTGGACGGTGTTCGCTCAATGGCCACTCTCCTCTGTCGCGTTTTCACCAAGCAGCAGGAGATGAAGCGCCGGGGCGTTTACTTTCAGGCGCAACGGCCGAAGATCAGGACTCGAAAAGACGTGCTCGCTTTCCCCGTGTGCGAGTAATCGATGTTCTCCTTCACGGCGAACTTCGTAGGAAAATACTAACCGCAGTCCGTTGTAATCAAGCAGCCTTGTCTCAATATCCAACACATCATCATAGTAGCAGGACTTCAGGTAATGACACTCCACCCGCAGAACCGGCAAAAACATCCCGTTTTTCTCCAGTGAAAGATAAGTCATTTCCTGTTCCCGCAGCCAATCCGTTCGTGCCACTTCAAACCATTCAATGTAATTCCCGTGCCATGCGACTCCCATTTGGTCAGTTTCCTGATAGCGCACGACCACCTTTGAATGGGAAACGTGTGTATTCAATGCTTCTCACTCCCAAAACTACAGAACTTGCGTACGGCCCCTGTAAATGAATCCCCGTTCCGCATCCACCGTAATCTCTTCCCCGTCTGTCAATTGTTTGAGGATTCCCGATGCGCCAACCACGACCGGGATACCAAGCGATAATCCTACCACCGCGGCGTGTGAAGTGAGTCCGCCTTCTTCCGTGACAACCGCTGACGCTTTCTCGAAAGCAGCCATGACATACTTGTCCGTCATGGATGTCACGAGCACATCACCTGGTTGAACCCTGGAGAGTATATCCTCGGTGTTGGTCGACACAATGGCTTTGCCCACCACGCTTTTCCCGCCAATGCCGATCCCACGTGCAATCACATCGCCAATGGTGTGGATCTTCAACATGTTGGTAGTCCCCGTTTCCCCCACTGGAACGCCTGCAGTGATCACCACCAGGTCGCCGCTCTTCACCAGTCCAGTAGAGAGCGCGCCGTCCACAGCAGTAGACAGCATTTCGTCTGTTGTCTTCGTGGATTTGACCAGTGCGGAATAGGTCCCCCATGAGAGTGACAACTGCCTTGCCACTCTTTCGTTCGGTGTCACGGCAATGACCACGCACTTCGGACGATGCTTGGACACCATTTTGGCAGTAAATCCGCTTTCTGTCGAGGTGATGATCGCTTTGGCATCGAGTTCCTCTGCAATATTGCGAACTGCATCGCTGATCGCATCGGTTTGTGTGCGCTCCACGACGTTTGCATGGCGCCCGGGAACTTCCCTGTTGAGAATCGCGGATTCCGCCCTCATCGCAATCTGCGACATCGTCGACACCGCTTCTACCGGATACTTGCCTGCCGCAGTTTCACCGCTTAACATAATCGCATCTGTCCCATCAAAAATGGCGTTTGCCACGTCCGTCGCTTCCGCTCTTGTGGGTCGAGGATTGCGCTGCATGGAATCCAGCATCTGCGTAGCAGTGATGACAGGCTTGCCCGCCTGATTGCACTTGTTAATCAAAAGTTTTTGCACAATCGGCACTTCTTCAGTAGGTATTTCCACCCCGAGATCACCTCTTGCCACCATCAAACCATCCGTGACAGCAAGAATTTCCTCGATGCGATCAAGCCCCTCCTGCGTCTCAATTTTCGCAATGATGTTGATCTTCGCGTCCTCTTCTTCAAGGATTCGCCTGATTTCTAGAATATCTGCCGCTTTTCGCACAAAAGACGCCGCGATAAAATCCACTCCTTGCGCGATGCCAAAGCGGATGTCGGCCACGTCTTTTTCGGTAACACCGGGAAGGCGCAAGGTCACTCCAGGCGCATTGATTCCTTTGCGATTCTTGAGCATTCCGCCGTTGGTCACCGTGCAATGGATGTCATGGCCGACGACTTTCTCCACTCGAAGTCCGATCAGGCCATCGTCAATGCGGATCGAGGACCCCGGATGCACATCTTCTGGTAACCCCTCATAGCTAATGGAGACTTTATCCTTAGTGCCAAGCACTTCGTCGGTCGTCAGAATGATACTCGCACCGTCCACCACTTCTACTCCGTCGTTCTCGATCATGCCCGTGCGAATTTTCGGTCCCTTGATATCGAGCATGATGCCGACGATTTTATTTTCCAGATGGGCTGCCTCTCGGATTCTCGAGATCATGGCCCCATGGTCTTCATGGGTGCCATGAGAAAAGTTCAACCTTGCCACGTCCATACCCGCTCGGATGAGTTCCCGCAATTTTTCCACGCTGGCTGTGGATGGTCCCATCGTACATACAATTTTCGTCTTTCGCATGAAACGATCACTCCCTTTTCTCACTTAAATAGATAAAATGGATGCCAATTCATAAATGGACATATCAATCTCGCGTTTCATGGATAACGCCTCATCAATATCAAGCGCGACAAGGTCTTTGCCCTGCAGACCGATCACTTGACTGGTTTTCCCTTGACGCAGCAAATCGACGGCATACGCACCCATCCGGGAGGCAAGTGTCCTGTCAAATGCACTCGGTGATCCTCCCCGTTGCAAATGACCAAGCACCGTTACGCGCACTTCCCAACCAGTGGCGAGGCGGATATCCTCTCCGATTTTCATGCCTTTCGCCACGCCTTCCGCGACAAGGATGATGCTGTGCCGTTTTCCGCGTTCCTGACCTCTGCGCAGCTTTTCCAGCACGTTTTCCATGTCAAACGGGGACTCCGGAATCAAAATAGACTCCGCGCCGCCAGCAAGCCCGGCAATCATCGCGATATCTCCCGCATTTCTCCCCATCACTTCAATCACATACGTACGTTCATGAGAAGTCGCTGTGTCACGAATTTTGTCGATCGCGTCGATGACCGTATTGACTGCAGTATCAAAACCGATCGTATAATCGGTCCCTGCAATGTCATTGTCTATCGTTCCCGGAATGCCAATCGTATGTACTCCCAAATGCGATAATTCTCTGGCCCCGCGAAATGAACCGTCACCGCCAATCACCACCAATCCGTCAATCCCGTATTGGCGCAGGTTTTCGACAGCCTTCGCGCGGCCTTCCGGCGTTTTAAATGCTTCGCTGCGAGCGGTAAACAATTTGGTGCCGCCGCGTTGAATGATATCCGCCACCGAACTGAGGTCCATCAAGTTCATCTCACCTCGGATTAACCCCGCATAGCCATGCAATATCCCGTAAACCTCGAGGCCATGAAAAACGCCTTTCCTTACCACCGCGCGAATTGCGGCATTCATTCCCGGCGCATCACCGCCACTTGTCAGTACGCCGATTCTTTGAACGGCATTACCTTCCCCCATCCGTCTCGACCTCCCTAACCGTAATCGATCGTATTTGTGAAACATAGTAGTGAACTATTCTGCTCTCCTTGGACAATTAATGTCCCGCCAGGATAAAAACCAACGAACCAAGTTTTGACCAATTATACGCCTAATTCGCCAAAACTCGATTCGTTCCTGCATCCTGGCTTTACAGAGTATCCTCTGTATACACACCCATATGACGATACTTTTCATAGCGAAGAGCGGGGAGTTCTTCGTAATTATACGCCATCAACTCTTGAAAAGAGCTGGCGACCGCTTGTTTTACCTTTGCGATCATTTGCGCCGGATTGCGATGCGCACCACCGAACGGCTCTTGAATGATGTCATCGATGATGTGGAAACGGTATAAATCCTGCGCAGTAATTCCCATGCTGTCTGCCGCTTTTTGTCCAAGCGTGGCATCTTTCCATAAAATCGCTGCCGCAGATTCTGGCGCAATCACCGAGTACCAAGCATGCTCCAGCATTAGCACCTTGTCGCCCATGCCGAGTCCGAGCGCACCGCCGCTTCCGCCTTCTCCGGTAACGAGGACTACAATAGGAATTTTGAGCGCCGCCATTTCAATCAGGTTGCGGGCAATCGCCTCGCCTTGCCCCCGCTCTTCTGCCCCTGGTCCCGGGTAGGCACCCGCGGTATCGATAAAACAAAGCAGGGGACGTCGAAATTTTTCCGCTTGTTTCATAAGGCGTAGCGCCTTGCGATATCCTTCTGGATGGGCCATTCCAAAATTCCGATACAGATTGTCTTTGGTGCCTTTTCCCTTTTGCGTGCCCACCACAGTGATCGGGAACCCATCAAAACGGGCGATCCCTCCCACTACCGCAGGATCGTCGCGAAAGTTACGGTCACCGTGCATTTCCACAAAATCATCGCTGATGCCAAGAATATAATCAAGCGTAGTAGGACGGTCCGGATGACGCGCAATCTGCACTTTTTGCCATGGCGTCAACTCTTTATAAATGGTCTCCGCCAGCAACTGTGCTTTATTTTCAAGCGTAGCCACTTCCGTGCTCATATCAATGCCTTTATCTTCCGTGAATTTCTTCAATTCTTCAATTTTGTCTCGGAGTTCAATCAAGGGCTTTTCAAACGGTAGATCGACAGCCATCAAAGACTCCCTCCCTGCGCATGTAGTGACAACACTGTAGCCAGCAGTGGTTTCATGTCTTTGCGATGAACCACCTGATCGAGCATGCCGTGTTCCAATACAAATTCCGCCGTCTGAAATTCGTCCGGCAACTTTTGCCTGATCATCGGTTCAATCACTCTGCGCCCGGCAAAACCAATAATGGCCCCCGGCTCAGACAAGTTCAGGTCCCCTTGCATGGCAAAACTCGCCGTCACTCCGCCTGTGGTGGGATTAGTCAACACCGATATATACAAGAGTCCTTTTTCCGCCAATCTGGCAAGCGCCGAGGACACTTTTGCCATCTGCATCAAGGAAAAAATTCCTTCCTGCATGCGCGCGCCACCAGATACAGAGAAGATAATCGCCGGGTAATTCAACTCGATCGCCCGTTCCACCGCGCGAGTCAATTTTTCCCCGACTACCGATCCCATGCTGCCCATAATGAAATTCGCATCCATCACCGCAACGACCACCGGATATCCCGCAATCGTGCCAGAACCGGAAAGCACCCCTTCCTGCATTCCTGTCGTTTCCTGCACTTTTTCGAGTTTTTCCAAATACCCGGGGAACTCGAGCGGATTTTCTGTATGGATCCGGTCCTCAAACGCCTGGAAAGAGCCTTCGTCAAGCGTCACCTGAATGCGCTCTTCTGCAGTCATGGTAAAGTGATAACCGCAATGTGGACATGTTTTTAGATGCTTCTCCAATTCTTTGGAAAGCAGAATTTCCCCGCATCGTTTGCACTTGTTCATCAGCCCTTCAGGAACTTTGTCCCTGGAAGAAGGATGAGGAGTGATGGTAGCGTAACGCTTCTTTTTAGGAAACAGATCCTTTAGCACTCAGACACCTCAAATTTTTCCATTTCACAGCAATGCCGTCTCATTCACACAATTAGGACCATCTTATCACGCGATGAAATACACGGCAACAAACGGCTATTCCTTCACGCTGGTCAATTGGCGGGTATGCTCAGCCACTTGTCCAGGCTTGACCCGAACCCTCGCAACACCGCTATCCATCGCCGCCGCCGCTACCGCTTCCGCCACATTTGGCGCCACGCGCGGATCAAATGGCTTCGGAATCACGTATTCAGGGTTCAGTTCTTCTTCGGTGACAAGACTTGCGATCGCCCTTGCCGCAGCAATCTTCATCGGCTCATTAATAGTCGTCGCCCGCGTGTCAAGCGCCCCTCTAAAAATCCCCGGAAACGCAAGCACATTATTCACCTGATTAGGATAATCCGAACGGCCGGTACCAATGACACGCGCACCTGCAGCCATCGCTATTTCAGGCAGGATTTCCGGATCCGGATTGGCCATGGCGAGAATAATCGGATCTGGCGCCATGGATTTGACCATTTCTTCTGTAACGGTATTGGCCACCGATACCCCAATGAACACGTCCGCCCCCGCAATCACGTCCTCCAGTAAACCTCTGATGCCTTCACGGTTCGTGTTCTTGGCAATCCAGTCTTTTAAGGGATTCATGTGGTCTCTGCCTTCATAGATGGCTCCTTTTGTATCACACATGATGACCGAGTGGACGCCAGAGGAAAGCAACAGTTTGACGGTGGCAATTCCCGCAGCCCCCGCGCCGCTGACGACCACTTTAATGTCCTGCAGCGACTTGCCTACCACTTTGACCGCGTTCATCAATGCTGCCAGGGACACAATTGCCGTCCCATGCTGGTCATCGTGAAAAACAGGTATGTTCACTTCCTGCTTCAATCTCTCTTCTATCTCAAAACAGGCAGGCGCAGCAATATCCTCCAGGTTGATGCCGCCAAAAGTCGGCGCTACCATTTTGACAAAATCGATAACTCGATCCACTTCCGTCGCATCGATGCAAAGTGGCCATGCATCCACTCCGGCAAATGCTTTAAACAGCACTGCCTTTCCTTCCATCACCGGCATTCCGGCTTCCGCTCCGATGTTGCCAAGCCCTAGCACCGCGGTGCCGTTAGAAACGACAGCCACCAGATTGGCTTTTGCCGTATAATCGTATACCAGATCAACATCCTGATGAATTTCTTTACAAGGTTCTGCCACTCCAGGAGAATAGGCCAAGCTAAGGTCATAGGCTGTCGAGACCTGTACCTTTGGCGTCATGGTGATTTTCCCCTGGTGGTCTTTATGTAATTTCAGCGCTTCTTCGCGCATGGTCATGATCATCAAGTCCTTCCGCTAACATCCGTATTCAATCATTATAGCACGCATGCTGAAATGGCGATCAACTAATTAGCTTTGACATTTTCGTCCCCTACAATCGATGCAAGTTTCTCCAGCAGTTCTCCAGTGACCTTTACCAGC
>JAJYOE010000047.1 GCA_021785975.1 Bacillota bacterium
AAACTGAAGATATGTGATTATTAGTCAAATTCTTGAGATTCCGCGTGCGGGAGGAGTACTTATGATAAAAAGGTTCTCTTCTTACCATCGCGGAATCGTGATTCGATTTGGGATTTTGAATGTCATCATGGAACTTTTAAACGAATTTATTAGCTCTGCCGTTCTTCACCAAATGGGGTTCAAGTATGGCGGAGTGGAGATGCACTTCATCAAGGTGCTCATTACTGTGATTATCTCATTTCCCATTACTGTTATCTGGTTAAAAGATTATGTGAATTTACGTGATACAGAGGCACGAAGGAATGAGGAGCAAAAGGATTTTCGCTCACTTTTTGAATACAACCCTTCCATGATCATACTTTACTCGATGGATGGGAAGTATCTCGATGCCAACCCCGCATTTCTTCGATATACCGGGATTTCCCTCGACGAGTTAAGAAACGCCCCGCCATTTTTCACTGTGAAAGAGGAGTACAGAGAAGAAATACAGTATTATTTTCAAGAAGCTGCAAGCGGGAATATCCAAGAAATAACTTTTCAGTTAAAGTTGGCCTGGGGAAATGAAGTCGTTCTGGACGTCACTTATTTTCCTGTCTATCGAAACGGAATCGCTTCAGGCATCTATTCCATCGCTCGCGATGTGACAAAAGAAAAAGCCATGGAGCAGGAATTGGTGCAATATCAGGCGTTGATGAATGCATTTATTCACCATGCCACCGATGCCATCGGCATTGTCGATGCTAAAGGCGATGTCCTGCTAATCAATCCTGCATGGGAAGCTTTATTCGGTTGGACGTTGTCTGAATTGTCGGGGAAAAAATCCCCTTTTTTTGATATCGAATTATTTCAATCTGTGATAGAAAAACGTATGGCTATCCAGATAGAAAGAAAAATTACGACCAAAACCGGGCGTGTGGTCCCTGTGACTGTTTCTGCGGCACCAGTGTTATCTAGTGAGGGAGAACTCCTTGGCGTATCTTTTATCAGCAAGGATATCACTGATCGAATTGAGACAGAAGAATGGATGAGAAGATCTGAAAAACTCGCTGTCTCCGGTGAATTGGCGGCTGGTCTGGCGCACGAAATCCGCAATCCCCTTACCGCCATTCGCGGTTTTTTACAATTAATGAAGGAACGACCGGATGAACGCTATCTGGAGGTGCTCATGGAAGAAGTCGACCGAATCAATCAGTTGACAAATGAATTGTTGATGCTGGCTAAACCTCAGGAAAACGTATTTGTTGAAGTGAATGTAGAGACGCTGCTTCAGGAGTTACTGCTCTTGATGCGCAGTCAGGCGAATCTACAGGGAATACTGATCCATTTAGACATTGCCTCCACGCTGCCGACGGTTCAAGGCGTCAAAGATCAATTGAAGCAAGTGTTCATCAACATCATCAAAAATGCCATGGAAGCCCAGCCAAACGGAGGATATGTCAACATCGTTGCCACCGTCGAAAATGGCCATGTTCTCATCAGCATCCAAGATGGGGGAACAGGCATGTCAAAGGACATGATCGCTAAATTAGGAGAACCATTTTATACGACAAAGGATCGCGGCAGCGGCCTTGGATTGATGGTGACCTACCTGATTGTTCAAAATCATCATGGCGATATCAAAGTGGAGAGTGAACCTGGCACAGGCACGCGATTTATGGTGTCACTTCAGTATTGAATATTTATAAATAAAGACGTATAATAATGAAGCGCCATGGGTGATTTCGTTACGTCTTTTTTATTTGCTTAAAAAGGGGCTTTTGAACATGGAGATAGAGAATCAGGTTTCACTCACCAGTGTGCCAGGTGTGATGGCTGCTTCCGGATACCTTGGCATCAAGCGGGATGGGGTGCCTGACGCAGCGCTTTTTGTGATTCCGGAACCTGGGGCGTATTCGGGAGTGTTTACACAGAATCAGTTTAAGAGCGCTTGTGTGGAGAGCGCACTCGATCGATTGCACGCCGGAAAATCAATTCAGGCTGTGCTCATCACAAGCGGCAATGCGAATGCCGGGACGGGACTGCAGGGCAGAGCAGATACAGAAATGCTTGCCGCAGCGACCGCCAAACAAATCGGCTGCAAAGCGGATGAAGTGGTCGTACTGCACACAGGCGTGATCGGTGTACCACTCCACGCAGTAAGGCTTCTGCCAAAGATTCCTGCGCTCGTCGCTGCACTGGCCCCTACGCCTGAAGCAGGGAAAAAAGCGGCGGATGCCATGCGTACTACTGATACCTTCAGCAAGACGAGCATAAGGCAGGTTCATTCCGGCGAGGGGTCATTCACGGTTGCCGGTGTAGCGAAGGGGGCAGGGATGATTCACCCGCGGCTTGCCACGATGCTGTCGGTCTTAGTGACAGATCTCGATATTTCTCAAGAGCAGTTGCAAAAAGCACTGCAAACTGCAGTGAGCACCACCTTCAACGCGATTTCCGTCGATGGCGACACGAGCCCGAATGACAGCGTCATTCTGCTCTCTACGGGCGAAAAACCACTGATGGATTCCGATGCCACCAATGCGTTTCAGGATGCATTGACAGGAGTATGCGAAGATCTCGCCAAAATGATCGTGAAAGACGGTGAAGGGGCGACAAAATTTATCGAAGTGGAAGTGATAGGCGCTAGCAGTGATGAAGATGCGGAAAAAGTGGCCGTGACCGTGGTCACCTCTCCGCTCGTAAAAACGGCCTTTTTTGGCGAAGATTTCAATCCTGGAAGAATTGTCTCTGCAGTGGGGCGATCAGGAGCTAGAATGGACTGGGAAAAAGTCAGCGTCCGAATTGGCGATATCCTGGTCTTTAAGGATCAGGTGTTTCCGGCGGTGGAGGTCGGTACTTCGCAAGTCGTGATGAAGGCAGACACTATCCGCGTGGCCATTCAAATTGGCGACGGTGAGCATCGATCGAAGTATTTTACCTCTGACTTGACCTATGATTATGTGCGCATTAACAGCGAATATACGACGTGAGGAGGATTTGTCGTGGCCATCATTCGTGCCGCTCGGATGAGTGACGTGGTAGAAATTGTGAAATTGATCAACAGCTTTGCGAAAGAAGGGCTGCTATTACCGCGCAGTCTCCAGTCGGTGTATGAAAATTTGCTGGCGTTTCGCGTGGTCGAGGAAGAGGGACGGGTGGTCGGAACGGCAGGGCTGCACATCCTGGAAGACGATATGGCGGAAATCCGCTCGCTGGTGATTTCAAGCGAAGTGCAAGGGAAAGGATATGGCAGATGGCTCGTCGAGACACTTTTTAATGAGGCAGAAGCGCTTGAAGTACCACAGGTGCTGGCTCTTACCTACCAAGAAGCGTTTTTTGCCCGGTGCGGGTTTCATGTGGTAGAAAAAATGACGCTACAGCGGAAGATTTGGAAGGACTGTGCATATTGCACGAAATTTCCTGCCTGCGATGAGGTGGCGATGATCAAAAATACGCGAGTGAACGCTGATAAATCCCAGGTGGCTCAGGCGCTTGGTCACTGATTCAGCCAGGAATTTAGCATCTCCCAACTCCACGTATTGATAACGTGATCGGTGGGCAACCAACCGCGTTGCGCTTGACTGATGCCATAGGCGGGGATGCGCTCGAGATCATGGAAACTGTGTGCGTCGCTGTCGATGGAAAAAAGACAACCAGCGGAGAGCGCGAGACGCAAAATTTCCGGATCGAGGTCGAGGCGGCTTGGATTGCAGTTCAGTTCAAGCGCGACCCGGTGAGTAGTTGCGGCCGCGAAAATCTGGTGAAAATCAAGTGCATAACTGTCCCTGCGACCCAGCATTCGCCCGGTGGGATGACCGATGATGTCGACGTGGGGAGAGGCGATGGCCGCGAGGATACGCGCGGTCTGATCTTCTTTTGACAGGTAAAAAGACGTGTGAATCGACGCGACTACGAGATCCAGGGAACTTAAGACCTCATCATTAAAATCAAGTGTGGCATCGGGCATGATATCTACTTCTGTGCCGTGCAGGATGGTGATTTCCGGATATTTCTCCCGAATTCTCAGAATTTCCTCGTGCTGGCGTTTCAACCGCTCTTCCGACAACCCGTTAGCTATTTTGGCGGCTTGAGAGTGGTCGGTAATGGCCATGTACTGATATCCTCTGGCAATGCAGCCCCGCACCATGTCTTCAATCTTATTGGCGCCATCGCTGTACGTGGTGTGCATGTGGAGATCCCCTTGAAGCGCCGCGTAGGAGACGAGTGAATATGGGTCTTTGTGAACGCTCCCCTCTTCGCGCAGAGTGGGAATGACGAAATGCACTGCTTTTGTCTGGTATACCGCTTCTTCGTCAGGCGCACCGGCTGGATAGCGAAGGGACAGTTCGGCTGTAAAATCTGCATTTTTGGCACCTATGTATGTCTCATGAGCTTGATCTCCGCTAGTCACCACCCAGGCAGGGTAAAAGTTCTTGTTTTCCGCAAAATAAAGCCGGATAGGAATTTTTTTGTCGTCGGCTTCCATCATTAGTCTGTATTCCTGAACTAGCTCCGTTCTTGCCTCTGCACCATGGGAATTCTCCGCGACGAACCCCTCTTTTAATAGTTCCTGCAGCGTCTCATGCCAAGTATTCATTTCAGCCTCTACGATCAACTCGACATTTTCCATCAGCGCTTTCTGTCTGCGCAGTTCACCGGTCCATTCCACGCGTTGGATTCCCGGTATTTTTAACAAGTGTTCTTGCCAACCATGAGCCACCGATTGCCCGAGTGCGATCGGTATGAGCCTCATTCGCCGCTCAAGTTTGGGGATTTCCTGTTGCAACAAATCAAGCATACGCCTGCTGATTCCTTTAGCGGGATGAAGTACTCCGCTTTCAAGCGCACGCTTTAAATCAGATAAATTAGTGATATCCCAATTTTCGTAGAACGCTCTCGTCACATCCGGACCCACTCCAGGTAATGCCAACACTTCCCGAAGTGAAGTGGGGACATCGACGGAAAGGGATTGAAACGCGTTTTTGACCCCGAAGTGGATCAGCGCAAACAAACTCCGGTACTGGTCTTCTGGCAATTTGGACCTATCCTGGTACTGGTCCAACTGATCTTTTAAGGCATAAGGCAGCGAGCGTACATCGCTCGCGATTTCGCGATATACTCTGGCCAGGATGTGTTGGTTTGCCACTTCGAAGAGGTTGGCCATCATTCGCAGGTGGCGGGCGATGGTGCGATTATCCATGCTTGTCACCTTCTTGATCTAAAAATCATTCCATAACATCTGCATTATCGTAGTGGCTATGCGTGTTGTCGTCAAGTGGCGAGAAATAAAAAAATCACTTGGTATGGTTATAAAAAGCATGAGTTATCCGTCAATGTATATAGAAGGGGGCAGCAAGGCATGTCGAAGATCTCCAGGCGCCAACTGGATCAGTTTTATGATCAGTTCTATGAGCCCCTTATTCGCTATGCCAGGCGCTTTGTCGTATCTCAGGAGAGTGCGGAAGACTTGGCGCAGGAGGCATTTGTCAGGCTTTTTCAGCACCCGCCTGAGAATGTTGAACTGGTGCAGCCTTGGCTTCGCACGGTGGTGCAGAGGTTGGCGTTTGACGAGTACCGCAGGATGTTGCAGTTTCAGCACCATGCCGGGAAGTGGTACAAGGATGATCATCATGAGATTGCACTTTCCGCCGAAGAGGAGACTTTTCGCATTGCTGCCGCTGATCAGGTAAACAAGGTGCTAAGGAAGCTGTCGGAGCGCGAACAACGAATCTTGCTGTTGAGGTATTCCGGGCATTCTTACAGAGAAATTGCGGAGATGCTTCAATTGGATCAGCCGCAGGTAGGAATGATGATCCTCAGAGCGATGAAAAAATTCCAAGAACAATGGAATAAGGAGGAAATGTGGAATGAACGACAAGACAAACACGATGCACTTTGAAGACGATGTGTTTTTGGCTTATATCGATGAGGAATTGGCGACTGATGAGGCACTTGCGCTTGAAACCCACTTACATGATTGTCTGCGCTGTCAGAAAGAGTTTTTTGAGATCGCAAGACTTGCTGGATTTACTTCAAGCACCCTTACTTTCGCTACTTCACCTTTGACAAATTCAAGAAAATTGACTTCGCGAAGTGCAAAGTGGGGCATTTTGCAAAAAAGCGGGGTGGCAGCCGCTATTCTGGTAGTGCTGGCGGGAGGAGGATCCCTTGGCAGCCAGCATGTGAGATCAGCGCTAGCTGCGATTTTGCAAACCTTTACGATCAATCAGGTGCAGGCCGTTCAAGTATCCGCTAAAGATTTACGAAGTGTGGGGAACATCCTTTCACAAAATGGTAAGGTGAATTTAAGTGCCTACGGGAGTGTGACAACCGATCAAGCCATGCAACCGGCGACGGTGCCTGTTGATCAAGTCAGTGCCAAGTCCGGGCTCCCGAACGATTGGCCAACAGCCCTGGCGAATGCGAACAACCTGCAGGCGGTAGTGACAAGCGCCGGACAGGCAACTTTTGAGCTTCATGTGAATGCGATCAATAACCTGCTCAAACAGGAAGGGGCTTCACAGCTTTTCCCGCAAAGTTTGGACAACGCTCCGATTACCGTCACGGTTCCTGCGGTTGCCAGCATTAGCGGCGGAGGGTATCAACTGGTAGAAGCGCGTGTGCCCACCTTGTCAGTGCCTGGAACCGTCAGCGTTACCGAAGTAAAAAACGCCTTTTTGTCGATTCCGTTTTTGCCAAGTTCGCTTTCACAAGCGATTTCGTCCATCGGCAATTGGCGGCAGACGCTGATTGTGCCTACAAGCGGTCAGGTTACTAACCTTCAGTTTCAAGGACACTCTGCCTTCTTGACGACAGGCCCGCAACAGGGGGATGATACACTCGTGTGGATTGCAAATGGAGTCATTCACGCATTTTCCGGCCCTCTTCCACAAGGGGGACAAAATGCCTTTATCCAGCAAATGAACCAATGGTTTTCCTGACACTTAATGAAATTACCCTGATTTTTAGCGAAAGGAACCGTGAATCGGTTGTTTGCTCTTCAAACGCTCGCGCTAACGAAAAAATTCGGTTCAAAGACGGTCTGTGACCACATCAGTTTGAGTGTTCACACGCAGGAAATCTTCGGTTTTTTGGGGCCAAACGGTGCGGGCAAGAGCACCTTTGTCAAAACGGTTCTGGGACTCGTTCCGTTGACGGACGGTCGGATTCGGATTTTAGGGAAACCTCCTACTGATTTTTCCGTGCGCATAAAAATTGGTTACTTGCCAGAATTATTTCGCTATCCACCTTGGCTGACGGCGCTTGAAGTGGTGATGTTTCATGCGCGGCTCATGCATCGCGGGGAGCGTGTCAGTCATCGGCAACTCGTTGAAGCATGCGGCAAGGCGTTGGATGAGGTGGGGCTTCTCTCGCGCGGGAAGGATCGAGTCAAGACGTTCAGCAAGGGGATGCAGCAACGACTTGGTCTTGCGGTGGCGCTGATTGCGGAACCGGAGGTGTTGTTTCTCGATGAACCGAGTTCTGCGCTTGATCCGGTAGGACGGCACGATGTGGCAGAGCTCCTGCGCAAGGTAAAGTCTCAGGGGACTTCAGTTTTTTTAAATAGTCATTTGTTGTCGGAGATGGAAACACTCTGTGACCGGGTGGCGCTGATCGACCATGGCAAACTGATTTATACGGGGACGCTTCAGGAGGCGCTTCAAGGCAGCGGCATATGTCTGGTGCGAACAGGGGATCTAAGTGAAGATGCGCTTGCCAGATTAAGACCTTTTGGTCTGATCAATGCAGAAAGCCAGAGCGGACAATATTTGCTGGAATTTGACGTAAAGGCAGAGGGAGTACCGCTGCTCGTCAGGCAGCTTACCAACACTGGTGTCGATATTTATGCGGTAGAGTCTGTGAGGAGGTCGCTCGAAACCTGGTTTTTGGAACGGTTGGGGGTGCAGGAATAGCAGCGTGTGGAACGTAATGAGGTTTACTTTGCTTGAAGTGAGGCGCAAGCGTCTGTTGCTGTTCAGCGTGATCATGACGGCGTTGTTTTTAGTGCTCTTTTATCTGTTGATGCATCTATTAAAAGGCGCCTATGAGAGCAGTCCCGGGGCCCTGCAGGTGGCGGCAGCGCTTGAAGGCGGTGTGGTAGGGGAGTCGCTTGGACTATTTTTCGCCTACTTTCTTTTCGCGTTTTTTTCTATTTTTTCGTTGATCGGGGCGTTTTCAGGAGAAGAAGAGACACAACTTCTCGCAGTTTTGCCGCGACCGCTCGCCAGAGCAGAGTGGCTTTTTGGCAAGTGGTTGGCCAATGCGC
>JAJYOE010000048.1 GCA_021785975.1 Bacillota bacterium
GTATTCATCGAACATCCGCTTGAAGACGATGCGCTACAGGCGGTGGAAAACATGAAGGACGGTCAGGTTGCGCTCCTTGAAAATGTCCGCTATTTTCCTGGCGAAGAAAAAAATGACCCTGAACTCTCGAAACAATTCGCACGCTTGGCAGAGATTTATGTGAATGATGCGTTTGGTGCAGCTCACCGCGCGCATGCCAGCACAGAAGGGGTGGCGCATATCCTGCCTGGCGTAGCTGGTTTTTTGATGGAAAAGGAACTGGCGGCGCTTGGGTCCGCATTGTCTGATCCAGAACGCCCGTTCACCGCTATCATCGGCGGGGCGAAAGTCAGCGATAAGATCAAGGTGATCGAAAACCTCCTGACCAAGGTCGATCGCTTGATCATTGGTGGGGGCATGGCGAACACTTTTTTACTCGGTCAAGGGAAAAAAGTGGGGAATTCCCTCGTAGAAGCTGATTTAACGGAGGAAGCGAAGCGTCTGGTGGAAGAGGCGAGAGCAAACGGCAAGGCATTGTTACTGCCTGTCGATGTGGTGGTGGCTAAGGAATTCAAAAATGATGCCGATTCTCGAATCTCTACTATTGATGACATCGGAGACGATGAAATGGCGCTCGATATTGGTCCGGATACTGCGAAACACTACGCGCTTGCGATTGCTGATTCAAAAACCGTGCTGTGGAATGGCCCCATGGGCGTCTTTGAAATGGAGTCGTTTGCATCTGGCACCAATGCGGTGGCTCGTGCGGTGGCGGAGGTTCACGGGACGACCATTATTGGTGGAGGCGATTCAGTCGCGGCTGTGGAAAAGGCGGGACTGGCGGAGAAAATGTCGCACATCTCCACGGGCGGCGGCGCATCGCTTGAATTTTTGGAAGGGCGCAAGTTGCCAGGCGTAGAAGCACTCCAGTCCAACGAGTGAGGAGAAGTGAAGATGGCAAGAACAAGGCTGTTGGCAGGCAATTGGAAAATGCACAAAACGCGGGCTGAAGCGGTAGAATTTGCAGAGAAGCTTGCGCAGTTGAGTAGCGACATTTCCGATGATGCGGTAATAGGCTACCCGGAGCTGTTGATTTGCGCGACTTTCACCGCACTGCCCGGGCTCATGGAACCGCTACAAAAAAGCAATACCAGGCTCGGCGCACAAAACATGCATGAGGCGGATCACGGTGCCTATACGGGCGAAGTATCTGCGGCGATGATCAAGGAACTTGGTTGTACCTATGTCATTTTGGGTCACTCTGAGCGGCGCATGTATTTTGCAGAGTCAGATGCAGCAGTCGCAAAAAAAACACTGGTGGCGCTAGACCATCAGTTGACGCCCATCGTGTGCGTAGGGGAAAGCCTTGAGGAACGAGAAAATGGCGAGACATCGACGCGTATAGCTGCGCAAGTGGGAGCTGTGCTAGACGCTCTAAAAGACAAGCAGGACGGGGCAGAGCGCTTGGTCATTGCTTATGAACCGATCTGGGCGATTGGCACCGGTCGCACCGCGTCGAAGGAAGACGCAGAAGTGGTAGCAAGGGCCATTCGCGAGCAGGTGAAAGAAAAGCTTGGCGACCATGTGGCAAGTGCTGTTCGTATACTTTACGGTGGCAGTGTCAAACCGGAAAACATTGCTGATTTTCTCAGCGAAGCAGATATTGATGGGTCGTTAGTGGGTGGCGCAAGCCTGGAAGCAGAGTCGTTTTTCAGGATGGCTCACAACAGCACCCTGTAACCTAGAGAGGAGTCTTACTTATGGCGAAGCCGAAGCCGTTAGCGCTCATCATTTTGGACGGGTTTGGGTGTCGTGACAAGGCGGAAGGCAACGCCGTCAAGGCGGCACGAAAACCTAATTTTGATCGTTATCATCAGTCTTTTTCTACCACCACACTCGGGGCAAGTGGCGAGTCGGTGGGGTTGCCGGATGGGCAGATGGGCAATTCTGAAGTCGGTCACTTGAATCTTGGTGCAGGACGAATTGTGTATCAGGACCTTACGAGAATCACAAAGTCCATTCGCGATGGGGATTTTTACACCAATCCAGTGTTTCTGGAAGCAGCTAACTACGTCAAGAAAAACGGCAGTAAGCTGCACTTATACGGGTTATTGTCGGATGGCGGGGTGCACAGTCATCTCTCGCATTTTTTTGCCATGTTGGAATTCGCCAAACAGCAAGGGGTAAGCCAGGTGTTTGTTCATGCGTTTTTGGATGGTCGCGATGTTCAGCCTTATTCCGCGAGAAATTACATCAAAGAATTGCAGGACAAAATGCAGGAACTCGGAGTGGGGCAACTGGCATCCGTTCATGGCAGATACTATGCGATGGATCGCGATCGTCGCTGGGAGCGAACAGGAAAAGCGTACCGGGCCATGGTAAACGGAGAAGGAGAACACTTCCAGGATGCGCTTTCGGGGCTGGAAGCGAGTTTTGATCGCGGCGTGACCGATGAATTTGTCGTCCCTTTTGTGGTAGTGGATGAACATGACAAACCGCTAGGTGTGATTGAAGGGCAAGACGCGGTCATCGTGTTAAACTTCCGTCCGGATCGGGTGATCCAAATTTCGCAGGCGTTGACGGACTCGAGTTTTGACGGATTTGATCGGGGAGCAAATGAGCCTTATCCATTCTATGTGTGTATGACGTTTTATAGTGAGAAAGTAAAAGGTCATGTCGCTTATCCGCCAACACGCCTATCGAATACCATGGGTGAAGTGCTGGAGAAGCTTGGCATGAAACAACTCCGCATTGCAGAAACGGAGAAATTCCCACATGTCACCTCGTTTTTCAGCGGGGGGAGAGAGGCAACGTTTGTTGGTGAAGAAAGGATACTGATCCCCTCGCCCAAAGTGGCGACTTATGACCTGCAACCGGAGATGAGTGCCTATGAAGTGGCAGATGCGGCAGTGAACCGCATCAAGCAAGGGGATCTTGACGTGATGATCCTCAATTTTGCCAATCCAGACATGGTCGGGCATACTGGTGTCATGGAGGCTGCGGTGAAGGCGATTGAAGCCGTGGATGAGTGCTTGGGGCGTGTGGTCGATACACTCCTTGAAGTGGGAGGAGCCGCGATTATCATTGCGGATCACGGAAATTCGGAAGTGATGATTGATGAAACGACTGGGCAACCTGCAACCACCCATACCACCAATCCGGTCCCATGCATCGTAACAGTGCCAGGGCTGACATTACGGAAGGATGGGATCCTGGCGGATATGTCGCCAACGATGCTGGACCTTCTGGAAATTGAGCAACCATCAGAGATGACGGGTCATTCGATCATCGTTGAAAGAGAGGGAATGTAATGGCGGAAATATATGATGTACGCGCACTCGAAGTGCTGGACTCCCGTGGAAATCCCACTATTGAAGTCGAGGTAGAACTGGAAAGTGGCACGGTAGGTCGGGCAATGGTGCCGTCCGGCGCATCGACTGGTGTACACGAAGCAGTGGAACTAAGGGATGATGACAAGTCTCGTTATCTTGGCAAAGGCGTCACTCAGGCAGTGAAAAACGTGCGCGATGTGATTGGCCCCGAAGTGATTGGGATGGATGCGCTTGATCAGGTTGCAATTGATCGCATGATGATCGCGCTTGATGGTACAGAGAACAAAGGCAATCTCGGTGCCAATGCGATTCTTGGCGTCTCCATGGCGGTGGCCAAAGCGCAGGCGTTGGAACTTGGGATGCCGCTTTTTGCGTACCTTGGCGGAGTGAATGCAAAGACGCTTCCGGTTCCGATGATGAACATCCTAAATGGCGGTAAACACGCGGACAACAACGTCGACATTCAGGAATTCATGGTAATGCCTGTTGGTGCCACTTCGTTTGCAGAAGGACTCAGAATGGGAGCGGAAGTCTATCATTCTCTGAAAAAAGTCCTCAGTGGCAAAGGGCTTGCCACGGCGGTGGGCGATGAAGGCGGCTTTGCGCCAAACCTTGGCTCGAACGAAGAAGCGATCCAGGTAATTCTTGAAGCGGTAGAGAAAGCGGGTTATCAGGCAGGCAAAGACATCTATATTGCACTTGATCCGGCATCTTCTGAATTCTATCAGGACGGGAAATACCATCTCACCGGAGAAAATCTGGTCTATTCCAGCGAAGAAATGGTATCGTATTATGAGCGACTAGTCGATAAATACCCCATCATTTCGATTGAAGACGGTCTTTCAGAAGATGATTGGGATGGATGGGCGAAAATGACAAGCGCACTAGGTAAAAAAATTCAGTTGGTGGGAGACGACCTGTTTGTCACCAACACGAAGCGCCTATCGCGCGGCATCACTGAGCACATCACCAATTCTATTTTAATTAAAGTCAATCAAATCGGCACGTTGACAGAGACGTTTGATGCGATCGAAATGGCAAAGCGCGCTGGCTACACGGCGGTGGTGTCCCATCGCTCCGGCGAAACAGAAGACACCACGATTGCCGACATCGCGGTGGCGATGAACGCCGGGCAAATCAAGACAGGCGCGCCGTCAAGGACGGAGCGGGTGGCAAAATACAACCAACTACTTCGGATTGAAGCCTTACTTGGTGAGTCTGCAGTGTATGCGGGGTTGTCCGCTTTTTACAATGTGCGCAAATAAGTAGAGATGAGGAACGGGCTTGCTTCGTTTATTGCTTCCGCCCCGTTATTCGAAAGAATTTGTAATGGCGATGATCGCCAT
Organism: Bacillota bacterium; assembly: GCA_021785975.1. Lineage (GTDB taxonomy): Bacteria > Bacillota > Bacilli > Alicyclobacillales > SLC66 > JAJZCL01. Next base: position 4,658 of record JAJYOE010000048.1, read on the forward strand.
GTTGCTATTTGGCGCGCTCGACATGATACGCGGTGTCGTCGCGCCTACTCTTTTGCATCAATTTGGCCTTGATTTTACGGCGCTAGGACTTCTGCTTTCCGCGTCATCATCCGGGTATTTGATCTCGAGTTTTGTCAGTGGATTTCTAGTTGACCATTGGGGGCTCAAAGCGACCCTACTGGTGGGCAATATTCTGCTTCTCATTGGTGTTGGCGGGACGATTTTTTCTAATGGTTATCTGTTATTAACGTTCAGTTTTCTGCTTAGCGGGCTTGGCAATGGCACGATGGAGATCGCAGCCAACAGCATTGTTCCACATGTTGCCAATGAGTCACAATCACGATATTTCAACATCCTGCACGCTACCTATGGGATAGGCGCTACTTTTTCGCCGCTTATCGCAGGTTTTTCGCTCGTGGCATGGAAATCGTGGAAACTTCCTTATTTCGCTGTGTTAGTTATCCTCTTGCTAATTCTAATGTTCTCTTTGTTTTTGCAGTATCCCAATCGAGCAGTGGAGTCTAGGGAAAAACACGAGGCAAATGAAGGGCAATCGGTAGCGGCACTTCCCGCGATGGGCCCAGTTGAAGTACCCGAGGTGTATGCAGTAAAAGTGACGCCCGAATCGACGGTGCGAGAACTCGCGCGCCGGGCATCGTTATATGTCTTGCTGACTTCAATATCCGTTTATGTGATCGCGGAAGTGGGATTTTCGAACTGGTTACCCACACTGATGCACGTGGCCAGGCACTTGACTACGGATGCAGGAGCGGCGTATTTGACAGGTTTTTATTTTTTGTACACCATCGGACGATTTGCGGGGAGTATATTTGTACACCGGGTGGGTAGCGGGCGATCAGTGGTCATTTCTGCGGGAATTGCCTTTTTTGTCACTGGTTTGGGCCTCTTCCTACCGGGAAATTGGTCATACCTCTTAATCCTTGCAGGACTTTTTTTCGGGATTATCTTTCCCACCATTTCCTCCATGGCAGCAGAAAATTATCCTCAACGCACTGGCACGGTGCTTGGATTTTTGTTTGCAGGAGCTGGATTTGGGGCCACCCTTTCTTCTTGGATCATTGGGCGTGCCAGTGATGTGTGGGGGATTACAGTGGGGTTTTCTGTGGTGCTGATCGGACTTGTTGTCACCGCATTGACGGCGGGACTTTTTCCTATGGTGAGGGCGCGAGAAACTCGTGTATAACTTCTCACATGTGCAAAACTTCTGTGATTGCTACATGAATGGGAATTGTGATACAATTTTATGGATTGTACAAGGAGGTGACGAAGGGTGCTAACTGCAGGCAAGATCGTTTTGGTGGTGCTTAGCCTCCTTCTCATCGCGGTTATATTGCTCCAGTCAGGACGCAGTGGCGGACTTGGCGCGATCACCGGCGGTGGTAATGAAGTCGGCGCGTCTCGTCGCAATCGGGGAACAGATCCTACGCTCGCAAAGGTGACTTCGGTCGTGGGGATTCTCTTTTATCTCGTGGCGCTGGCGATTGCGTGGTTTGTTACGCATCCATAATGGAATGGCGTAGAATCAGCAATGAAGATGCCGTGATGGCAACATGGTGAAGATACGGGGAGTGTCGCAATGGCGGCACTTTTTGTGTATATAGGGGTTCATCGCAAAGTGGCGTCTGTGCGAGCAGAACTTGCTCAGGTAATGGTTCCTACGCTTATCCAACAAGCTAAAAAAGACATCACCGTACGTCCCAAAAGCGTGGATGATATTTTTGATCAAATGGGGAGTAGTAAGAAATACTTAAAATGGTATGCGGAATCAGGGCATATTTTGCCTGTGGATGTGAATCAGGGTGAAGTGTTTGCCGACATCCTCTCGTTTATGCGGGAGATTGAAAGGAAGTAACGCTGATGATTACAAAAGATGCGCTGCTTGAACTCATTCGAGAAGTCACGTATAAACCGATGACCATTGAAGAATTACTGAGCGAATTTGGGCAGGAAGGGAGCGCTTCCGCAGAATTGCAACAGCTTTTGTCGCAACTGGAGGAAGCGGGAGAAGTGGTGCGAACTCGCACCAAGAGGTACGGGGCGCCGGAGCGCATGAATTTGGTGCTTGGCCGACTGGAAGTCAAGGCAAAAGGGTTTGGCTTTTTGGTTCCCGAACAAGGCGGTACCGATTATTATGTCAGCCCAACGGACATGGGAGGGGCGCTAGATGGCGACCGTGTGATCCTTCGTCCCTTTCCCAAAACGGGAGGAGACCGTCCGGAAGGGGAAATCATTCGTATCTTGAAAAGAGCGCGAGATTCACTGGTTGGCGTGTTATCCACGTTTGCAACGTATGGGTTTGTCAAACCTGATGATAAGCATTTGCCGCAGGAAGTATTCATTCCTGTTGATGGCCTAGGTAATGCGGTGGATGGTCAGAAAGTCGTCGTCGAAATTGTCACCTATCCCAGCCGCCATCAGGGAATGACGGGTAAAGTCGTGGAAATATTGGGATTTCCGAATGATCCAGGTGTGGATATTTTGTCGGTGGTTAGAAAATACGGGCTTCCCGAACACTTCCCCGATGAAGTGCTGCAAGCGGCAGAGGAGATTTCACATGAAGTGAGCGAGGCGGAGATTGCGCAGCGGATTGATTTGCGCGACGAAACGATTGTGACCATTGATGGTGAAGACGCAAAAGACCTTGATGATGCGGTGCACGTGAAAAAATTGGAGAATGGCCATTATCTTTTGGGAGTACACATCGCGGATGTCACCTATTACGTGCAGGAAGGTGGCGCACTGGATAAAGAGGCATTGCGAAGAGCCACCAGTGTCTATCTCGTCGATCGCGTCATTCCTATGTTGCCGCCAAGGTTATCGAACGGCATCTGCT
>JAJYOE010000018.1 GCA_021785975.1 Bacillota bacterium
AGATTGACGGAATGGCATACCAAGCTCGGTTTGCGGGAACAACTGATTTTCCCTGAAGTGGAATACGATAAAATCGATAAAATTCGCGGAATGGACGTTGTCGTCGTAACCACCGCAAATACAGACGAAGAAGCGCGTGCTCTGCTCACCGAGCTTGGTATGCCATTCCGTCAATCTTAAGGGACAGGAGGTTACGTTGTGGCCAAAAAATCCATGATCATTAAAGCGCAACGCCCCGCGAAATTTAGTACTCGGGCCTATACGCGCTGCAAACGGTGTGGTCGTCCGCACTCAGTGCTTCGCAAGTACGGAATTTGCCGGATCTGTTTTCGCGAACTGGCGCATCAAGGCCAATTGCCCGGCGTAACAAAGGCCAGTTGGTAGGGTTTTTGAAAGGAGGGTTTCCTGAATGGTGATGACAGATCCGATTGCCGATATGTTGACGAGAATTCGCAATGGCAACATGGTCGGACATGAAAAAGTGGATATTCCAGGATCAAGAATTAAATTTGCGATTGCACAGATTCTCAAAGATGAGGGGTATTTGCGGGATGCGGAATTTATTCCCGACAATAAGCAAGGTACGATTCGCGTCTACCTGAAATACGGCCCCAACAATGAACGAGTCATCACAGGTCTGAAGCGCATCAGTAAACCTGGGCTTCGCATTTACGCGAAGGCAGAAGAACTGCCGCGTGTACTTGGCGGTCTCGGTATTGCTATCGTTTCGACATCAAAGGGTATCATGACAGATCGCAAGGCAAGACAAAACCAGGTGGGCGGCGAGGTTCTCTGCTACATTTGGTAATGGTAATGAACTAGCAGGTCAGGAGGTGTAGATTGTGTCCCGTATTGGCAAAAAACCTGTTACCATTCCGCAAGGGGTAGAGGTAAAACTGGATGGCCGCGTGATGACGGTGAAAGGGCCGAAAGGAACGCTTACCCGTGAATTGCACCAGGACATGATCGTGCGCGTTGAAAGTGATCAAGTCGTAGTCGAAAGGCCTTCAGAGTCCAAGACTCACCGCAGTTTACACGGTACCACGCGCAGTGTGGTAGCGAACATGGTCGAGGGTGTTTCAAATGGCTATCAGAAAGTGCTTGAGCTTGTCGGCGTAGGTTATCGCGCAGCAAAAAATGGAGATAAGGTGACAATGTCGCTTGGGTTTTCGCACCCAGTCGAAATCATCCCCTCAGAAGGTATTGAACTTGAAGTGCCAGCGAACAATCGTCTAATTGTGAAGGGCATTGACAAGGAAAAAGTAGGCATATTTGCTGCAAAGATCAGAGACATTCGTAAACCAGAACCTTATAAAGGCAAAGGTGTACGGTATGAGAATGAAAGAGTTCGTCAAAAAGTCGGTAAGACCGGCAAGAAGTAGGTAGGAGCGTGGAACTGTGATTACGAAACCGGATAAAGATGCTGTACGCAAGCGTCGTCACTTCAGGATCCGTCGTCGTCTGTCTGGTACCCAGGAGAGGCCGCGCCTAAATGTATTTCGTTCGGAACAGCACATCTACGCGCAAGTGATTGATGATGTTGCAGGACGCACAATTGTGTCCGCATCCACTGTGGAGAAATCCGTACGTGAACAGATTCAGCACGGTAATACTGTGGAAGCGGCGCAAGCGATTGGCAAACTGGTGGCTGAGCGAGCGAAGGAAAAAGGAATTAGCGCGGTAGTGTTTGATCGCGGCGGATATTTGTACCATGGTCGAATTCAGGCATTGGCTGATGCGGCTCGCGAAGCTGGGCTCGAATTCTAATCAGACGAGAAGGAGGGATTACGTTCGTGCTTATTGATCCATCGAACTTAGAACTGTCAGAACGTGTGGTATCGATTAATCGCGTAGCAAAAGTCGTAAAAGGCGGTCGCCGTTTCAGCTTTAGCGCGCTAGTGGTCGTCGGTGACGAACAAGGACACGTCGGCGCAGGGTTAGGCAAAGCCTCTGAAGTGCAGGAAGCCGTTCGCAAAGGCGTGGCGGATGCAAAGAAGAACCTGATTCGAGTTCCCATGGAAGGCACCACCGTACCCCATGCGATCACTGGTGTATTTGGTGCAGGGAAAGTGTTAATCCGTCCTGCCAGAGAAGGTACAGGCGTTATCGCCGGCGGTCCGGCGCGTGCGGTACTTGAACTTGCAGGGGTAAAAGATATTGTTACGAAATCTTTGGGTTCTTCCAATGCCATCAACATGGTGCATGCCACGATTGAAGGGCTGAAGTTGCTGAAACGTCCAGAAGACGTGGCTGCACTTCGCGGAATATCGCTTGAAGATTTGCGACGCTAGGAGGGCATGATGGTGAAGCAACTGGAAATCACGTTGGTTCGCAGCCCAATCGGGCGAAATGAGAAGCAACGAGCTACCGTTCGCGCGCTGGGTCTTCACAAAATGCATCAATCTGTGGTGCATATTGATACTCCGAGCATTCGCGGTATGGTAGGTAAAATCAGTCACCTCGTTAAATGTATCGAAATCGAGGAGTAATGCGAGCTGGAGGGATTTTATAATGAAACTGGACGAGTTGCGGCCGGCACTTGGTTCGCGTACGAGCAGAAAACGTCTTGGCCGCGGCATTGGTTCCGGGCTTGGCAAAACTTCCGGACGCGGTCATAAAGGTCAATGGGCGCGTTCTGGCGGTGGCGTGAGGCCGGGATTTGAAGGTGGCCAAACTCCACTTTTCCGCCGTTTGCCAAAGCGAGGATTCTCCAATTATCCGTTTAAGAAGGAATGGAGTATCATCAATTTGGCACAGCTTGAAAACTTGGCTCCAGGAACTGAAGTGACGCCTGATCTGTTAATGGATCTCGGTCTGGTCAAACAGTTGAAAGACGGAGTCAAAATTTTAGGGAATGGGGACCTTTCGGTAGCGCTGAATGTGAAGGCTCACGCTTTTTCTGGATCAGCTAAAGAAAAAATCGTGGCTGCTGGCGGCACTGCCGAGGTGATCTAAAATGATGTATTCGTTGGGGAAGCTTTGGAAAGCCAAAGACCTACGTAAAAGAGTGCTCTTTACGCTACTTTTTCTTGCCATTTACCGTATCGGCGCCGTCATTCCAGTACCTGGGGTGAACGCTCAGCTGCTGCAATCGATGGCGGGAAAAAGTCCGCTTATCGGCATATTGAACACCTTTTCCGGTGGGGCATTATATAACTTCTCCATTTTCTCCATGAGCATCTATCCTTATGTAACGGCCTCCATTGTGGTGCAATTGTTACAAATGGGTGTGATCAAGCAGTGGGAAGACTGGTCAAAAGAGGGCGAAACCGGACGCGTCAAGCTAAATCAGTGGACGCGCTATCTGACGGTCGCATTAGGGTTAATTCAATCCGTGGCGCTGACATTTTCGTTTAGCCGGCAGATTGGATCAGGGTTTATTACAGACCCAAGCCTGTGGACTTATGCGGTGATTGCTATCACGATGACAGCCGGAACCACGCTATTGATGTGGATGGGTGAACAAATCACGGACAAAGGGGTCGGAAACGGGATCTCCGTGATCATCTTTCTCAGTATTTTGTCCCGTGTAGAAGTCATCATTCCGCAGATCTACAGTAACTGGTTTTATGCGCATCCGGATCAACTGTTCCTGAACATCATTAAAGTGGTTATCATGCTGGTCGGGTTGCTACTCATCACCACATTTATCGTGTTTGTTCAACAAGCAGTGCGCAGAATTCCCGTCCAGTACACCAGACAACAAGTCGGAATGAAAGTGTACGGAGGGCAAACTACGCACATCCCGTTAAAAGTCAATGCCGCCGGGGTGATACCGATCATTTTTGCTACATCGGTCCTGTTTTTCCCGACCATCATCGCACAATTCTTTCGAGGCAATAATGTGGCGGACTGGATTATCAACGTGTTTACGCCCACCTCGAACTGGTTTGTCGGTCTTGAAGCGGTGTTGATTATCGCGTTTACTTTTTTCTATGCATTTATTCAGATCAATCCACAACAACTAGCAGAAAACATGCAAAAGAGTTCAGGTTATATCCTGGGCATCAGACCAGGGAAAGACACGGAGAATTACTTGGTGCGACTCATCAACCGGCTTTCTCTGATCGGCGGATTGTTCCTCGCTGTCATATCGGTAGTTCCTACGATTGTTTCGGCAGTAACAGGCCTTAGTGGCATTGTGTATTACTTTGCCGGTACGTCGTTGTTGATTGTCGTCAGCGTGTTGCTTGATACGGTCAAGCAATTAAAAGGACAGATGTTGCAGCGAAGTTACAAAGGATTTATTCGCTAGAGAGATGAGCGGAGAAGAGGAGGATCCAGATGCAGGTTATTTTCTTAGGTCTGCCTGGTGCAGGTAAGGGAACACAAGCGGCAAGCATTACGGACGAGTTTCATATACCCCATATTGCTACGGGGGATATATTCCGAGCCGCCATTGCTGCGAAGACGTTACTTGGCGAGGAAGTGAAAGGCTTTCTTGATCAAGGTCTGTTGGTTCCAGATGAACTTACGATTAAAATCGTTCGGGAACGCTTGCTTCAACCTGATGCGGCGCACGGGTTTTTATTGGATGGCTTTCCAAGAACGATTGCACAAGCCGAGGCCCTCGACAAGATGTTGGAAGATGAAAGACTTCCACTGACTCATGTGTTATACTTAGAGGTCACGGAAGAGGAACTACACCATCGGCTGACAGGCCGCAGGGTATGTTCTAAATGTGGTGCCTCCTATCATGTCACGCTGAATCCTCCCAAGGTGCAGGATGTGTGTGACAGGTGTGGAAGCCAGCTAATTCAGCGCGAGGATGATCGACCTGAGGCGGTCAGCGTCCGCTTGCGGGAAAACCTGGGTAGAACCGGGGATCTTGCAAAGTACTATGAGGATCGCGGACTATTGACAAGAATAAAGGGAGAAAATCCGATCGACGAAGTCTATGATGATATTCGCCAAGCGCTTCGGAGGCAAGCAGAGTGATTACTACCAAGTCAAAACACGAGCTGGAAATCATGCGTGAAGCAGGCAGAATTGTTGCGATGGCACATGATGCGGTTCAAAAAGTCATTGAACCGGGGATTACGACCAAAGAGCTTGACGCAGTGGTGGAGAAAGTCATTCTTCAGGCAGGGGCCACTCCTTCTTTTAAGGGGTATCAGGGATTTCCCGCATCGATCTGCGCTTCTGTCAACGATGAATTGGTGCACGGCATTCCAGGCTCGAGGAAATTGAACGATGGGGACATCATTTCTGTAGACATTGGTGCGTATTACAAGGGATATCATGGAGATTCCGCTAACACATTTGCAGTGGGGACCATATCCGCAGAAGCACAGCGGCTTTTGGATGTGACCAAAGCCTCATTGTATGAAGGAATTAAAATGGCGAAATCCGGAAACCGTTTATCAGACATCTCACATGCTGTTCAAGTCTATGTCGAAGCGGAAGGGATGTCGATTGTCCGCGATTATGTCGGTCATGGAATTGGCAGTGAGATGCATGAACCGCCCCAAGTTCCAAATTACGGGCCACCGGGTCGGGGAATACGACTTCGGCCAGGCCATGTGCTTGCGATTGAACCCATGGTAAACTTAGGAGGGCCGGAAGTCCGGACGCTTACCGATAACTGGACAGTGATCACAGAAGACGGGTCATTATGTGCACATTTTGAGCACACAGTCGCAATTACTGAAGAAGGTCCTGTCATCATGACGGCTCTTTAATAACACCAGGGAGATCGACAAGCGAAGGAGGTGCGGTAAGTGGCCAAGGATGATGTCATTGAGGTAGAAGGTAAAGTGATAGAACCGCTTCCCAACGCCATGTTTCGTGTGGAGTTGGAAAATGGGCACAAGATATTAGCCCATGTATCAGGCAAGATTCGGATGAACTACATTAAAATTTTGCCTGGCGATCGAGTGACGGTGGAATTATCACCGTATGATCTAACTCGCGGGCGGATTACCTATCGTTACAAATAGGCGATACCAGTAAAGGGAGGTTGCAGCCATGAAGGTCCGTCCATCGGTAAAGCCCATTTGCGAAAAGTGCAAAGTGATTCGACGCAAAGGGCATGTCATGGTGATCTGTGAAAATCCGAAACACAAGCAACGCCAAGGATAAGTGAAGATTTAGGAGGTGCCAACTATGGCTCGTATCGCAGGCGTAGACTTGCCTCGCGACAAACGTGTCGAGATCGGGTTAACGTACATTTACGGCATTGGCCGCCCGACGTCTAACCAGATTCTCGAAAAGACAGGAATCAATCCGGACACTCGCGTTCGCGACCTCACGGACGAAGAAGTTCAAAAACTGCGTGACGAAATTGAAAAGTCGCACAAAGTAGAAGGCGATTTACGCCGTGAACTTGCGATCAACATCAAACGTTTGATCGAAATCGGCTCCTATCGGGGAATGCGTCATCGCAGAGGTCTTCCCGTACGGGGACAACGGACCAAAACCAATGCCCGTACACGCAAAGGACCACGCCGCACTGTGGCTGGCAAAAAGAAATAAGGAGGGTATGACTTGGCCACGACAAAAGGAAGGCGCAAATCAGCGACAACGACACGGACTAAAAAACGTGATCGGAAAAACGTGGAGTCTGGAATCGCACATATTCGTTCCACATTTAACAATACGATTGTGACGATTACTGACACAACGGGGAATGCCATCAGCTGGTCGAGCGCAGGATCACTAGGATTTAAGGGTTCTAGAAAGAGCACCCCATTCGCTGCTCAAATGGCGGCTGAAGCCGCTGCTAAGGTAGCGCAAGAACACGGGATGAAAACCGTTGAAGTATTTGTAAAAGGACCCGGCGCAGGCCGTGAGGCAGCGATTCGTTCCATCCAATCCGTGGGACTCGAAGTCTCTGTCATCCGTGACGTGACTCCCATCCCGCACAATGGATGCCGTCCGCCAAAGCGCCGTCGTGTCTGATCAACATTAAAATGTTTAAATCTACCAGGAGGTGTCCATACTAGAATGGCAAGATATACTGACCCCGTATGTCGGCTTTGCCGCCGCGAAGGCACAAAGTTGTACCTGAAGGGGGAGCGTTGCTACACTGACAAGTGTGCCATTGATCGCCGTGGCTATGCGCCAGGCGCACATGGTCAATCACAAGGTCGTCGTCGTTCCAGTGAGTACGGAATGCAAATGCGTGAAAAGCAAAAAGCCCGTCGTATGTACGGAGTGCTTGAAGGGCAATTCCGTGCTTATTACAAAGAAGCATCACGCCGTAAAGGGATTACCGGCGAAAATCTGTTGCAAATGCTAGAGACTCGTTTAGACAACGTGGTATACCGTTTAGGCTATGCCAACTCGCGCCCAGAAGCGCGCCAGCTTGTCAAACACGGTCATTTTATGGTCAACGGGCGTCGCGTAGACATTCCGTCCTACGCAATGCGCATTGGTGATACTGTATCGATTAACGAAAAACACATGAGCAGCCCGAAATTCAAGGAACTGCTTGAAAATGTGGAGAGCAAAACAGTGGTCGGTTGGCTGGAACGCGATGTGGAAAAACACACTGGCAAGGTCGTTCGTATCCCAAGCCGCGATGAAATTGACGCGCCAGTGACCGAACAGCTCATTATTGAGTTTTATTCACGATAATCGATGTAGTTTTCGCCATGTTCGCTTCATGACAAGATCCCCAAAAGAGACTGGCGTTGCCCTAAGGGAGGGTTGTGTGGATGATCGAACTGGAAAGGCCGCGCATAGAAACCGATGCGATCAGCGAGGATGGGAAATACGGCCGATTTGTTGTTGAACCGCTGGAACGTGGCTATGGAACAACACTTGGTAACTCGCTGCGAAGAGTGTTATTGTCGTCGCTTCCTGGCGCGGCAGCGACTTCTGTCAAAATCGAAGGCGTGTTGCACGAGTTTTCCACTATTCCGGGAGTAGTCGAAGACACCACGGAATTTATCTTAAATTTGAAGCGGCTCGCGCTTAAAATTCATTCCGATGAAGTCAAGAAACTGGTGATCGAATCGGATGGTGAAGGGATCATTCGTGCGGGAGACATTCGAGCCGATTCAGATGTGGAAATATTAAATCCCGAGCTTCACATTGCGACATTGGCAGATAACGCGCACCTTTATGCGGAGATTACGGCAAAAACAGGGACCGGCTATGTGCCTGCCTATCTGAACAAGGACGATGAGCAGGAAATTGGCGTGTTGCCGATTGACTCTATTTTTTCACCGATATACCGGGTAAACTTTCAAGTCGAAAATACCCGCGTCGGTCAGGTGACAGACTATGACAAACTGATTTTTGAAGTTTGGACAGATGGCACCTATATGCCTGACGAAGCGATCAGTCTGGCGGCTTCTATCTTAACCCAACAGCTGGAGCTTTTTATCGGCCTCACCAACCGCCCTCATGAGCGTGAGGTGCTCGTTGAGAAAAGCGAGGAAAAGAAGGATAAGGCATTAGATATGACCATTGAAGAACTTGATCTTTCGGTGCGGTCATATAATTGCCTGAAGCGAGCAGGCATCAATTCGGTTCAGGAACTTTGCTCCAAGACGGAAGAAGAAATGATGAAGGTTCGCAATCTGGGCCGCAAGTCCCTTGAAGAAGTCATTGAAAAACTCGAACGTCTGGGACTTGGACTTCGTCAAGAAGAATAGTTCGAGAATTGGCGATTAGGAGGTAAACGCAAGTGGCACTTGGATACCGTAAATTGAATCGGCGTACAGGGAACCGCGAGGCGTTGATGCGCAGCATGGTCACCGATCTGTTCATGTATGGGCGCATCCGCACGACGGAAGCCAAAGCAAAAGAACTGCGTAAGCTTGCGGATAAAATGATTACCCTTGCGAAGCGCGATGATTTGCACTCACGCCGACTTGCTGCACGCTATGTGTTGAAAGAAAAAGTGGATGGCGAAGACAGCAAGAATGTGTTGCAATACCTGTTTAGCGAACTTGGTCCCCGTTATAAAGAGCGTCAGGGCGGATATACCCGGATTCTAAAACTTGGACCAAGGCGCGGAGACGCGGCAGAAATGGTGTATATCGAACTGGTCGAATAAGGCATCGAAATGGAAGTGTTCAATGTCAAGTTGACGTTGGCATATGACGGAACTGATTTTCACGGGTTTCAACGGCAACCAGGGTTGAGGACGGTTCAAGGCGTTTTGGAGGCGTGGCTATCGAGTATTGCCGGTCATGAAGTGGAAGTGATCGGCGCCAGCCGGACAGATGCAGGAGTTCATGCAAGGGCTCAAGCGATACAATATGATGCAGCAAAAGTGCCGGTCCCGCCAGCGCGCATGGTGCATTTTGCAAAAAGCACATTGCCGCCCGATCTAGTGGTGACGGTGGCGGATAAAGTGCATGAGCACTTTCATGTACGCTTTGACGCACTGTGGAAGACCTACCGTTATGTGCTCGATGTGGGGAAAGTACCAGATGTTTTTCGGCGAAGGTACGCTTATCACGTTGCCTATGCGGTTGACGATGAGAAGATGCAGTCTGCAGCCGATCAATTGCTTGGTACCCATGACTTCACCAGTTTTTGCACCGCTCGTGCACCGCAGGAAAATAAAGTGCGCACCATTTATCAAATATCGTGTCAACGACAGGCTGATGATCTCATGTACATTGAGGTGACAGGAAACGGTTTTTTGCATCACATGGTGCGAAACATCGTTGGTACACTCGTAGCGGCAGGTGCAGGAAAGATACCAGTCGATGCGATTCCTGCCATTCTGGCGGCAAAGGACCGACAAAAGGCAGGTCCCACCGCCCCTGCTCATGGGTTGACTTTATGGCATATTGAGTATCACAAGCAATGGTCTTGACGGGATGCGAATTGTCGAGTTAAACTAAAGATTAGTGCTTATTCGTTATTTAGGAGGGAAAGCCATGCGGACTACGTACATGGCGAAGCCGGGTTCCGTGGAGCGTAAATGGTATATCGTCGACGCGGCCGGTCAACGTGTAGGTCGTCTTGCCACGGAAATCGCGACGATTTTGCGCGGCAAGCACAAACCGGAGTTTACGCCTCATGTGGATACAGGTGACTTTGTCATTGTGATCAATGCGGAGAAAGTGGTTTTTACAGGAAACAAGTTAGAGAAAAAATTCTACTACCGGCACTCTGGTTATCCAGGGGGATTAAAGGCTGTAAAAGCAGCGGACATGCTGAAAAAGCATCCGGAACGGGTCATGGAAAAGGCAGTCAGAGGCATGCTGCCGCATAACCGACTTGGCGATGATCAATATCGCAAGCTGAAAGTTTATGCAGGGTCTGAACACCCACATGCTGCACAAAAACCAGAACCATGGCCAGTGCAATAATTGGTGCTGGTAAAGGAGGTATAAGGGTTGGCGCAAGTGCAATATATCGGAACAGGCAGAAGAAAAACATCCGTCGCACGCGTTCGGTTGGTGCCTGGTGATGGCCATGTTGAGATTAATCAGCGGTCTATGGATGAGTACTTTGGCTTGGAAACCTTAAAGTTGATTGTAAAGCAACCGCTCATGGTGACGAATACACTTTCCAACTACAATGTACTCGCCAATGTGCGTGGAGGGGGATTCTCCGGACAAGCGGGGGCGATCCGGCATGGAATCGCCAGGGCGTTGCTCAAAGTCGATCCGGAAATGCGTTCGGCGTTGAAGCGCGAAGGTTTCCTCACTCGAGACGCACGGATGAAGGAACGGAAAAAATATGGCTTAAAAGCCGCTCGTCGTGCACCACAGTTCTCCAAACGCTAATTTTCAGGGGACATGGCGCATGCATCAGGCACTCCAGGTGTGGAGTGCCTTTTTGTTGCTCTGGCATGTCGATAACATGGTACAATAACCATGTCGCGAAGGATGATGCGCGATGGATCATGGAGGGATTACTTGTGTCAAAAATCACAAATGAGGCGATACTCGATGCACTTCGTGTCGTAGAAGACCCAGATGTTCACCGTAGCATCGTAGAAATGGAAATGGTGCGAAAAGTGGAAATTCACGGATCGCGCGTCAAGGTGGAAGTGGTGCTGACCATTCAGGGATGTCCACTTCATCACATTATTGAGCAACAAGTGAAAGAAGCTGTCCTCGCAGTGCCAGGTGTGACGGATGTGGACTTGACAGTCGGTACCATGACAGATGAGGAAAGAGAGAAGTTTGCAGCGAAATTACGCGGGAAGGAAGTCTCTCAGTCTCCGCTTCTGTCACCTGATGTCCACACTGAATTTATCGCTGTCGCAAGCGGTAAAGGTGGCGTCGGCAAATCGACCGTTACGGCCAATCTTGCGGTTGCACTGGCGAAAAGGGGATTACGTGTCGGAGTCATCGACGCTGATATCTATGGTTTTTCATTGCCAGGCATTTTTGGCGTCAGTGAGGTGAAGCCTGCAGTGGTGCAGGATTTGGTGATGCCGGTGCAAACGCATGGCGTCAAACTTGTGAGCATGCAGTTTTTTGTGCCAGGCAATCGCCCCGTGATTTGGCGTGGTCCGATGTTAGGGAAAATGCTGAAAAACTTCTTTCAGGAAGTTCACTGGGGCGATCTTGATGTGATGCTTCTCGACTTGCCTCCAGGCACTGGGGATATGGCGCTGGATGTCCACAGTACGCTGCCAAAAAGCAAAGAACTGATCGTGACGACGCCGCAAAACAACGCAGCAGATGTGGCAGTGCGCGCTGGGGTCATGGCTCAGCAAGTTAAGCATGAAGTGGTGGGCGTGATCGAAAACATGGCCTACTTTATTTGCGACCACTGCAATGAAAAACACTATATTTTCGGCAAAGACGGAGGGGCAACAGTGGCTGGCGTATTGAAAACCGAACTGCTTGCCCAGATCCCGGTGGCAGAAGTGACTGATCGGCAAACAGGAATTTTTGATGAAGGATCTGTTCAAGCAAAGGCATTCGAAGTGCTTGCAGAACAGCTCTCGCAAAAATTAGCACTGAACCCGGCAACCGTAAGGTCAATGTAAAGGTCGCGATAAGCATTAAAAAATGTCGGGAGCGCCTCCCGGCATTTTTTTGCGAAAAGGGATTGCGCAGAGTTCAATCTATGTGTATAATGCAAGCGCACGCTTGCGCAAGTGATAACTTACATGCAGTGATGGGGAGGTGATCGCGTGTTTAAGGACATCCCACATTCCGCGCATGAAGAGGATACTCATCGCCGGATCATCAATGCGGCGCTGGAGGAATTTACCCATCATGGATTTAAGGGGACCAGCACCAGAGCCATCTCCGAACGGGCAGGAGTGAACGAGGTGACGTTATTTCGTCACTTTGGCAGCAAGGTGGAGATGCTGAAAGAGGCGGTGGAAGACGCCGTCAAACAGATGCGGGTTCCGACAGATATTGAAGAATATCTGCGTCTTTCCTTTCGTGAGGGATTTGGACAATTGCTGAAGGACTACCTGATGCAATTGACCAGCCGAAGCGAGATTTTGATGCTCGGCATGACCGAATCATTCTCTCATTCGGAAGTGGTTTCCTCTTTGGTTGTATTTTTTAGCAAGATGCGAAATTTGCTGATTTATTACTTCGAGCAAATGAACGCACAAGGGAGGATGAAAGAAGCGGATTACCCGTTATTGACACAGGCTATCATCTCCACGCTTCATGCGACGCCTGTGATGCGAAAGAGGGCTCCTCAAGAAGTGACATCAAACTTAACGGACGCACGGGTACTCGCCATGCTGGTGGATCTCACGGCACGCGCCTATAGTCTGGAAGAGAAAGAAGAGTAAACGAGGGAGGAATCGCGATGGGAAGAGCTCGTACAATTGGGCTTAGTATTATCATTATTTTGGTTGTTTTAGTCATTCTTATTGGCGGCGGTTGGTACTTCTACATGCAGCAAACATTCGTATCCACCACTGACGCTTTTATCCGGGGGAATGTGGTTCCCATCACAGCATCCGGAGACGGATACTTAACGAACTGGTCAACAACGGTAGGTCAAAATGTCAATTCTGGAGTGGTCATGGGTAAAGTGGATGGACTCATGGGAACTACGAACATTGACTCGCCGATTTCGGGAACTATTTTACAGAACAATGCCGTGAACCATGAGGTCGTTGTTCCGGGCGAACCACTCGCCTACATGGTCAACTTGAATTCACTCGACATCATTGCCTATGTCAAGGAAACCAACATCAACAACGTCTCCGTCGGTAAAAAAGTGGATATTTCCATTGATGCCTACCCCAATACTTCATTTTCGGGTTATGTGACGCAAATCGGCAGTTCTTCAGCGGTGATTTCTTCAGGCACGCCTAACACCAGCCTGAGCGGAACATTTCAAAAGACAGTGCAACGGGTACCTGTCTATATTTCGATTGACGGTTCAGAAGGAAAAAATCTGATGCCCGGCATGTCCGTGGAAGTCAAGATTCACCGCAATTAACATAGAGGGGCAGAAGGGAGAGGTAGAGCGAATATGGCAGCAAACAGTTTAGTGCGAGTCATTATCATCAACATCGTGGTCATTATCGTCGTTGTGGCGTTGCTATTTGGAGGCTACATTTACTACAACAATTCTGTTAACTACGTGAGTTCACAAGATGCTCAGGTAACCGGCACAGTGGTGCCGATCACGGTGCAATTTTCAGGCAAGATCAGCAACTGGTATGCCTCTGTCAACAGTACGGTGAACCAAGGGGAAGCGCTCGGTGCGGAATCCAACAGTTCTGTTTTGGCCATGAATTCGGGATTGAGCCAGGCGGTAGCCCATAATAGCCAATTGCTCAACAAATTGAAAAGCCGGGAACAAGTGACGGCTCCCATCACAGGGACTATCATTCAAAGTAACGTAAGTGCGGGTCAAATTGTGCAGCCTGGCCAAGTGGTCGCTCAAATGGTCAATTTGAACTCGCTTTATGTCACCGCCAACATTCCGGAAACGAAAATCAATCAAGTGAACGTCGGTCAAAAAGTGGATGTGACCATCGACGGGATCCCCAATACGACGTTTAACGGTACCGTCATGAAAATTGAAAATGCCACGCAATCCGCGTTCTCTGAAGTTCCGAATCTGACTTCTATGTCAGGCAGTTACACGAAAGTCATGCAACGGATTCCGGTTTTGGTTAGTCTTGATCAAGGATACTCTGGTAAGCCGATTGTTCCAGGAATGAATGCGGAAGTCAGGATTCATGTGAACAGTAATAACTAATGATGGACATATTGGGAGAAAGGAGGTAAGATGCCATGTCATTTAAGGAAAAATTCGGCATGAGTCCTGCCGCGATGATCGCCATTGTGCTTGGTGTGTTCATGGGGATTTTGGATAACACCATTGTCAATGTGGCCATCCCGAAAATGATGTCAGTTTTCAATTCCACTCAGGATCAAATTCAATGGGTGATTACCGCCTACATGCTAGTGATGGGCATGCTGACACCAGTTAGCGGGTACCTCGGTGACCGGTTTGGCCAACGCAGAGTGTATATGTTTGCTCTCGCAATGTTCACTATTGGTTCTGCGCTTTGCGGTTTGTCATGGAGTACGGAAGCCATTATCACCTTCCGCATCATTCAGGGCATTGGCGGCGCCATGTTGATGCCGGTCAGCATGACGATGATGTTTTCGATGGCTCCTATTGAACGGCGCGGTGCCATCATGGGAATATGGGGAATTGCGCTCATGTTTGCACCAGCGCTTGGCCCAACGCTCAGTGGCTATTTGGTCGAATACTTCGACTGGAGAATCATCTTCTACCTCAACGTGCCAATCGGCATCATCAGCTTCTTGCTGGTCATTTTGTCGGTGCCGAAATTTGAAGGGAAAGCAACAGAAAAACTTGATTTCCCAGGATTTGCTACGTCACTGCTTGGATTCTTTTCACTGCTGTATGCACTCTCTGAGGCGCCTGCCAAGGGTTGGCATTCACTGGTGATCATTGGGTTCCTGATCGCTGGGATCACATTCCTTGCCATGTTTGTTGTGATTGAATTGACATCGAAAAACCCGATGCTCGACTTGAAACTCTTACGTAGGCCGGTGTACCTGGTCTCGATCATCACCACGAGTTTACTTAGCATCGCGATGCTCGGCGTCTTCTTTATCTTACCGGTGTTTTTACAGGATGCAGTCGGACTCTCTCCGCTGCAGACTGGTCTACTCACCTTGCCAGGTGCCATTGTGACTGCCATTCTGATGCCCATCAGCGGATTTTTGTTTGATCGCATCGGGGCGCGCCCGCTTGGCGTGGTTGGACTCGGATTGATGCTGGTCACCAGCTTTATTCTGACGAGGTTGAATATCTACTGGGCGTTTACGTCGATCATGATGGTGTACATGATGCGTCAGGCGGGGATGGGACTTGCCATGATGCCGCTCTCAACGGCAGGCATGAACGATGTTCCGCAAAACCTGATCAGTCGTGCTACCGCACTGCAAAATACGATGCGAAATGTGGCTGGATCAATCGGCACTGCATTTTTGAGCACCACTATGCAGTCCGGAGAGAATCAGCATTTTATCACCTATACTAATCAACTGAGCCCCACCAATCTTCAATTGATCCATGCCACCAACCAGATGCCGAGCGTGTTTGGGATCACGAATTCCCAAGCGTTCACCCAGTTGATCAGCATGTTGCACTTATGGGCATTTCAGCGTGGTTCACAGGACGCATTCCAGGCTTCGATGATTATTGGAATCCTCGCGTTTATCGCGGTTTTCTTTATCGGGAAAAAGAAGGTGTATGCGAAGCGAAAACCTCCAGTGGGAGGGAATGTGGCGGTCGCAGAATAAAATTACAACAAAGCATAGGCGCGGAATCCACTGGGTCTCCGCGCCTAACTGCCGCCTGACTCCTCACCGCCGCCGGAACTGTCTTCTTCGCCACCGCTCTCGCTGTCTTGAGAACTTCCTCCTTGTCCGGACTTTCCTTTACCTTGCTCTTTTGAACCGGTTATTTTTTCTTTCTGTCCGCCCGCAGTCTCTTTCACCGCTTGTTTCAAGCTGTCCATAAAAAGCAGTCGAAATGATGGCTGTTCTAGTGCCTCTGTCATGATTTTCATGATTTCTTTTCGGTATTCCGGGCTCTTTAGCAAGTCAAACTGCATTTGTTGAAAATCAGAAGATTTCATTAGGGCCAGTAATTCTTTTTGGTAATCAGGATCTTTGATCAATTGTTTTTGCACTTTGGTCATTTGTGGCAATGATGCTTCCACCATGGATGCTGAAAACTTCGGGTCTTTCATCGCCTGGCTGAGAAATGTTTTTTGCTTATCTTCTGTTTTTACCATCTTTTCGACGGCTTTTTGAACGTCCATTTCACTGACGATGGCTGATTGTTTAAATTCCGGGCTGGAGATGGTATCTTTTAATGTGGTCATCCCTTCTTTACTGTGCAGGATATCGAGCACCATGGTCTTGATTTGGGGATAGCCAGCACTGCTTGCCGATGAACTCGAGCTGCCACTCTCTGGACTGGAACTTCCTTGAGCACTGGTGGACCCGCAGCCCGCAAGTAACAGGCTGGAGACCAGCGCAATGCATGATGCCGTTCGCCTGAAGAGAGGATTCATGAATGAGGTCCTCCTTTCTAAGCCTACTATGTCCAGCTTGGTCGGCGTTATGCAATGGCATCCATCGCCTGTATTGATCGTTTAATGGAATTCAGGGGGATAATGATGAATATAAAAATGTTCGCCAAATTAACAGGACAAACCATACTAATTGGTGTGGTGCTGGGGCTTATTTTTGCTTTGATCGGTTGGCCGGCAAAAATGCTCTGGTACCGCGGGATGATCGTCGGAGGCTTTGTCAGCGTTGCAGTAGCGTTGATGGGGTTTTGGGCCTATCTCACCTTAAATTTTATCATGCAATCGTTGATGCCCCCGAGGGTATGGGTTTGGTTTCAGGCGATACTGGTCGTCTTGGCCGTGGTGGATGTGGTCTACTTTTTCCCTGAACTGGTGTCCAATTTGCCTACCGGGTTAACACTTCCCCCGGGGAATTATTTGTGGGAACTATTATTGCCATTTGTCCTAGCAATTATTGTCGCCTTGTTCAAGATTCGTTTGACCAATCGCAACGCTTTTATTCCCGCTATCTTTTATATGTATGTTTTCACAGGAATTGAATGGATTCCGGCGCTTTTTAACGCTCGTGCTTGGAGACCTGCGGAATTGATTTGGATGATTTTATTTGTTTGCAATACGTTTTTGATACTGATCCTTGGAAAATTGACAAGAAAGCCCTCCAATGCGTGAGGGCTTTCGCCTTGCAGTTCATCATGGCGCGGATTATTGCACGCGGGTATGTGATTCAACACCAGAAATCAGTTCTGAAACAGTGACAAACTGATAGCCTTTGGCGCGAAGTCCGTCGATGATTTGAGGTAACGCGGACGCAGTCTGTTTGGCTGAATCGCTGGCATGCATGAGAATGATGTCACCGGGAACGGCTCTTGTCAGGACTCGGGATACCATGTATTCCACGCCGGGGTTTTTCCAGTCTAGGGAGTCGGTATTCCATTGAATGACCGTATACCCCATCTGATGTAAGAGGCGAAGCACACGTTGATCAAAATCTCCGTTCGGGGTGCGGATCAGCGAAGGTTTGAGATTGAGTACCTCTTTGAAACTGTGTTCCGCTTTTCCCATTTGTTCACGAATCCAATGATCCGTTTGCTCGCTGAAATCCTTGTGCATGTAACCGTGACTGCCTATTTCATACCCCATGCTTTTGATTTGTTTAGCGACTTCCTGATGATGCATAATCCAGGGTCCGGAGAGAAAAAAAGTGGCTTTCTGCACATTCTTGGTCTTTAATACGTTTAGTATGGGACCGGGCATTTTTTCGCCCCAGGAAATATCAAACGTGAGCGCCACCACTTTTTGTGACGTGTCCACCTTGTAAATCGCGCTAGGGGGTTGCGAAGTGTTTGAAGTAGCAGCCATCATGGAATTATAGGGTAGAAATAATAGCAATAACAACGCAGAGATGATTACGAAAAGTGATTTTTTTAGCAAACCGGCACCTCCAAGTTCAATGTCAGTAGCAAGTTTGCGCAACACTTTGGATGATCATACAATGAGTAGTGATAACGAGGTGGTTCTCATTTTATTTTATCGCCGAATGAATCGGTATTTGCGATTTTCACTCCTGATCTTTGTCATAGGACTCGCGCTGGGAGCAATCTTTGCAAGGCCGTTACAAACTGCACTCAGCCCGCTCATGACTGACTTGAAAACACTCGCGTCCGGTATGAAGCACGAGGCGTTTGGCGCCATGATGATGACACTTTTTCTTCATAATCTGCGAACCAGTGTCTTTATGATCCTTGGTGGGATCTTATTTGGCGTATTGCCGGCACTATTTGTCATGGTCAACGGGGGGCTTGTGGGATATGTGCTCGCCATCACCTATCAGGCGACGCATGTGAATCCGTTTTTGCTGTTCGCGGCGGGGATATTGCCGCATGGGATCTTTGAGATCCCGGCGTATTTACTGGCGAGCGCATTTGGCATGCGCGCGGGGGTGCTTGTGTTCAGGTCTATGGGGAGGAACTTGGGAGAGGACAATTGGCGAAAACTCGGCAAGGATGTATTGCCGACGCTTCTCATCGTCGTGCTGTTCCTGTTTATCGCGGCGAATATCGAAACGGGCATCACGCCGACGCTACTTGGAATGGTTTATCACCAGGCGTAAGTTATAGGAGTTCTTCTGCTTCCTCTAAAGAAAAAGTGGTGATCTTACCTTCGCCTTTCTCCTCGTACGCGATGGTATAACCGTCAAATGAGCGCGCGAGCAGTTGGAGTCCGATAATGCGATACTCTTCATCCAATTTCATCGTGATCTCTTGCTGTGCTGTCGCATATTCCTCGTTCTCCGGGTCAAGCATAAGTACTGCAGCAAGTTGCGTCCAACTGAGGAGCAAAATATGATCGTCTTTCAAAAGCTCCATCCCCTTTTTTGATAGTATGGTACCATAGATGAGTGATGATGAACAAAGGATGTGGCGTAGTGACATTGGAACAACGTAGAAAACTCAGGGTAATTGGCGTTCCTTCTGACTTAGGACAAGGGCGTAGAGGAGTGGATATGGGCCCAAGTGCGATCAGGTACGCAGGTCTTTCTGAAAAAATGCGCGAATTAGGGCATATCATTGAGGATGTAGGTAATGTCGATGTTCCGCCTGCCGAGTCCAGGATTCAAGGATCGGAAAAAGTGAAATATTTGGAACAGGTGAAAGTGGTATGTGATGAACTTCGCGAAGTGGTTCGCGATGCGTTAAGAGAAGGATTTACACCGGTGGCGCTTGGCGGCGATCACAGCATTGCCATTGGCAGTATCGCCGGGGCTATCGAAGCCAAAGGCAATTTGGGCTGTATTTGGTTTGATGCGCACGGGGATATGAACACGCCGGAAACCACGCCAAGCGGTAATATTCATGGCATGCCGCTGGCCGTTTCGCTTGGGCTTGGTCATCCCGATCTCGTCAATCTCGGTGGAATCAGTCCTAAATTAAAGCCGGAAAATGTGGTGCTGGTCGGCGCTAGGTCGATTGACGATGAAGAGCGAAAACTCATTCACGATACGGGAATCCACGTATTTACCATGAAGGACGTGGATGAGATGGGAATGAGTCAGGTGATGCACAAAGCGATTGAAATTGCATCAAAAGGCACCAGCGGGGTTCACCTAAGCGTCGATTTGGACGGAATCGATCCCATGCATGCACCGGGGGTGGGGACGCCGGTGAATGGCGGGTTTACTTATCGGGAAGGCCATCTGGCCATGGAAGTACTGGCGGCAGCTAATTGCGTCGTATCTGTCGATTTTGTCGAGGTCAATCCAATCCTTGACGAACACAACAAAACAGGCTTATTGACGGTGGAACTGGCGGCATCACTTTTTGGCCTGACCGTCATTTGACGATATGGGAGTGTAGAGAAAGTCAACTATGTTTTCTGAAATGACTTATGAAGAGTTGAGAGATCGCAAAGACTTGGTATGGATCGATGTCCGGTCTGAGGGTGAATTCGAAGAGTCGATGATACCAGGTTCATTTAATGTGCCTCTTTTTAACAATGAGGAACGTGCCCAAATTGGAACGCTATATAAGCAGGTGAGTCCAGAGCGAGCCAGGTGGACCGGACTTGAGATCGCGTCTCGAAAACTCCCTGACCTCGTGAGGCAAATTGCAAACCTGACGGAGGGCATCACGCCTGTCATCTATTGCTGGCGTGGTGGGATGAGAAGCAAGACGGTCGCCACCGTGCTTGATTTGATGGGGATTAAGGCCATTCGGCTGGCAGGTGGTTATCGCGGTTATCGCCAATATGTCACGAACAGTCTGACATTGCGGTCAGCGGCGGATTTGCCCCCGTTAATTGTCATTCACGGGATGACCGGTGTAGGCAAAACCACCTTACTTCGCATGCTGGCGGAAGAAGGAGAACCTGTGCTTGATCTGGAGGGGTTAGCCCGCCATCGGGGTTCAGTATTTGGCGGAATTGGGCTGAATCCCGCTAATCAACGACAATTCGATTCGTTGCTTATTGACGAATTGGAGTCTCTTTATGGGCAACCTTACATTTTGATGGAAGCGGAGAGTAAGCGAGTAGGGCGGGTTACAGTGCCTGATTTTTTGATGGAGGCCAAACGCACCGCCATCAATGTAGAACTTGTTGCTCCGATCTCTGTACGTATTTTGCGGACGCTGGACCAATATAAACTTGCTGACGATGAGGCTTTTCAGGAATCGGTAGTTCGAGCGGTTGCGTTTATCCAGAAACGCTTCAGTCCGGATTTGCGGCACAGAGTCTATGCGTGGATGGATGAAAGAGCCTATGAACCTTTAATCGGCGCGCTGCTTGAGGAATATTATGACCCGCGCTATGAGTATGCCAGAAGAGATTACGAGCGCCCTTTTTTGATCGTGGATGCCACTAATCTGCAGGAGGCTTCATCGCATCTTCGCAATGAGCTTCTGCGAATCGGGCAGGTGTCGTGACAAGCAGGTGATCCGCCTCATTAATTAACCATCAGATGCCGGGAACAGGGGTTTGATGGGAAATGATCTATTTGGCGCTTGGGGATTCGATCACGTATGGCTATGATGCCACGATAGATGAAGAAAAATATGTCACGAAGCTGGTCCGTCAACTAAACGAAAGAAAAAAGACCAGCTTTTATGTTCATGCAAAGCCGGGGTGGACCTCTCAACAACTCTTAAAATCACTGGATCGCATTCCAACATGCATTGTGGAGGAGGCAGAACTAATCAGCCTTCTCATTGGCGGCAATGATTTGATCAAAGCCATGCCATGGTTTCTCCATGATAAGGACGAGGGAATGCTCAAGTTGAGGCAGTCTTTTTTACCCCAAGTGGAACAGATCGTGGAAAAAGTGGGCGTAAATCCTGACGCCACGATCATGCTTTGCACGATCTATAATCCCTTCCCCAATTCAGATTTGGCGGTTTTCGCGGTGGATGGGTTAAATGCGATGCTAAAGCAGATTGCGGAACAAAGGCATTGCGTACTGGTGCCCGTTCACCATTACTACGGAGGAAACGAACAAGCGCTTGTAAATCGGTTCAAACGGGGGGCGCTTGAAGATTTCCGGTTATTTAAGAATCCCATTCACCCCAACGATTTAGGGCATACCAGGATTGCAGAAGCGATTTTTAAGACAGTGTATCCGAAAAAAAATGAGATTCCATCTCATCCACTCATGCAAAAACGAAAAGGCAGGACAGCATTGAAAAAAAGACACCAGGAGCGAAAAAGGGTATAATAACAACAGAGTATCTAAGCAAGTGATACTTAATCTTTCCTCAGAATTTATTTCTCCTTATATTAACAGGACAAAATTGTCGCGATGGCGAATATTCGTTACATACTATCAAAAATTAAATCTTTGCGGATTTACACTGGGTGAATAGCAAATGAATCAAATTTTAGGGCTAATTCATAAATTTACAATTTTTGATATTGTCGATATCGCCATTGTTTCGTTTGTATTTTATCGCGTGATACTGCTCATTAGAGGGACGCGAGCCGTACAATTACTCAAAGGCGTATTTGTGCTACTTCTGGCAACAGGGGCCAGCAGCTTACTTCATTTGAATGCCTTGAACTGGTTGTTAAACAAGGTATGGGAAGTGGGATTGCTCGCTATTCCTGTTGTTTTTCAGCCTGAATTACGCCGTGCGCTCGGACAACTCGGACGCTCCAACTGGTTCAATATATCCATGCGCTGGCAAGGATCCAAAGGTGTCACGCACACGGTGCATGAATTGGTGACGGCGGCGCAGGTTTTTTCGAAAAACCGGATTGGTGCACTCATCGTGATGGAAAGAAGCACGGGGCTCAATGAATACATCGAAACAGGCATCGCGATACAAGGGATTCTCTCCGCCGAACTCCTGATCAATACCTTTATTCCCAACACGCCGCTTCATGACGGGGCGCTGGTCATTCGCGCAGACAGAATTATTGCGGCCTCCTGTTATTTGCCACTCAGCGACAGGTCTGATATTGCCAAAGAACTTGGGACGCGACATCGCGCAGCGGTGGGGCTTACGGAACAGTCTGATGCGCTCGTCATTGTGGTCTCCGAAGAGACGGGAAAAATTTCGATTGCCGAAAACGGCGAATTGCAACGCGATCTTGATGATGCAATGTTAAGTGACAGGTTGACAAAAGGACTAAGTGATCCGCAAAAAAGCTCGTTTCGCTGGTTTAACCGGAAGGCGGGTGTGGAGTGAAAAGACGCAGCCTATTTGACAACAACCTGTTTGTCCGACTCATTTCGATCGTACTTGGTTTTCTGCTTTGGGTGGTGGTGAGTTTTTCTGCGACCTCTCAAGGTAACGGACTGACTACCACAACGCAGGTGCTCCATAATATTCCTGTGATTGTGCTCACTTCGCCGCAAATGATGGCGACTTCAGAACGCCCTGTGCGGGTGAATATCAGCGTATCAGGTAGCATTTTTGATGTGGCAACGGTGCAAGCTGATTCTTCCGGCATTCGGGCTGTCGCCAATGCGACGACAATGGGGCCGGGTAAACATCAGGTGCCGATCATTATTGAAAATTCCCCATCAAGCGCGGTGACGTATGTGCCGGAAACTCCCTATGCGGAAGTCAACATTCAGGAACGTGTGGCCTCACCCTTTTCGCTTAATGTGAAAGTGGTTGGAAAACCACAATCGGGGATGCGGTTGGGTCTCCCTATTTCGTCGAACAACCAGATTGTTGTTAGCGGACCTGATGCGCTAGTGCATAAAGTTGCAGCGGTGAAAGCAGTCGTTGATGTGACAGGCAGTACGGACAGTGTGACAAGAATGGTGCCGGTCTTGCCAGTGAATAAAAGCGGACAAGTGGTACAGGGTGTTTTTTGTAATCCAGAAACGGTCACTATTTCTGTGCCCGTATTGAGCCCTGTTCATCAATTGCAATTGGTGCCTTTTGTCACGGGCCAACCAGAAGCAAAATGGGCGGTGTCCAAAGTGTCTGTGTCGCCGTCGTCAATTGCGGTGACTGGCCCATTTCAGGCCACACTTCCTGCGTATCTGACGTTACCGCCTGTGAGTGTCGCCCGTCTCACTCATTCCAGGACCTTTGAAGTCGCCATTCCATCACCCTTCAATGGGGCTAAACTCAGTGTTCCTTTTGCACAGGTGACTGTTGAACTAGCGCCTAAAGGATCAACGACATTACAGGGGATTCCTATCAAAATCATAGGAACTTCAGGTGGCCATCAATATACGGTTCGAGGTCCGCAGTATGTTCGCTTGACGATTAGTGGCGCGAATTCTCAGTTGGCAAATTTCCAGGCTCAAGATGTCAGTGTGTATGTGGAGGTCAGTGGCTTAAAACCAAATCGACCGACTGTGCTCCCGGTGACGGTGACGGTTCCGAGTTATCTTAGTGTTGCCAAAGTGATACCAGATCGAGTGACAGT
This sequence comes from Bacillota bacterium, assembly GCA_021785975.1. GTDB lineage: Bacteria > Bacillota > Bacilli > Alicyclobacillales > SLC66 > JAJZCL01. Next base: position 23,870 of record JAJYOE010000018.1, read on the forward strand.
AGTGGAAACAAAATAACCATGCAAATTTTACTTGTATAGAGAAATCGTCTGTGCGACAATGGCGAAGTGTATTCTTGAATCATGTTGATAGTGAGGTTAAAGGAGTCATAGATAGTGAGAAGACTATTTGGGACAGATGGAGTCAGAGGGGTGGCCAATCGCGACCTTACTGCAGAACTGGCTTACCAACTGGGGTTTGCCGCAGCTTGCGTATTGGGAAAAAAAAGCGATGACCGTCCTTTTTTTGTGATTGGAAAAGATACCCGATCTTCAGGCGATATGCTGGAAGCGGCATTAACTGCCGGAATCATGGCAGCTGGTGTAGATGTTCATTTACTTGGCATTATTCCCACTCCTGGCGTGGCGTATTTGACTCGCAACTCCCATGCGGCAGCGGGAGTGATGATTTCAGCCTCCCATAATCCGGTGGAGGATAATGGCATCAAGTTTTTTGGCGCTGATGGGTACAAGTTGATCGATGCGATGGAAGATGAAATTGAACTGATGATGGAAAAGTTGCAGGAGTGCGAGCGTCCGATTGCGAGTGAAGTAGGTAGGTGCGTGGAAAGCGGACTTGGCGCATCAGATTATGCAAGATTCCTGGAAAACACGGTGAAGCATCGCCTGAATGGCCTCAAGGTGGCGGTAGACGCGGCGAACGGGGCTGCATATGCTTTAGCAAAAGAGGTGCTGACGTCGCTCGGGGCGGAGGTTTTTGCTTTTGCCGATGAAGCCGATGGCGCCAAAATCAATGTCAGTTGCGGCTCCACGCATCCGGATTTTATCGCTGCCAAGGTAAAAGAGATCGGTGCTCAGGTCGGACTCGCTTTTGATGGCGATGCAGACCGCTTGATTGCGATTGATGAACACGGCGAAATCGTGGATGGTGATCGGATGATGCTCATTTGCGGGAAACATCTGCATGAAAAAGGTGAGCTACGCGGTCACACCATCGTGTCGACGGTGATGAGCAATTATGGTTTTGTCAAAGCGGCGAGAGCACTTGGTATCGAGCTGGTGAGAACCGCGGTTGGCGACCGCTATGTGATGGAAGCGATGCGCGAGGGCGGATTTATCCTTGGCGGGGAACAGTCCGGTCATGTGATTTTTCTCAACTACAATACCACGGGGGATGGGATCTTAAGTGCGCTGCAACTTCTCAGTGTCATGGTGGAATCCGGAGAACCACTCAGTAAACTAGCAGGGATTATGCGTTCTTATCCGCAAGTGCTTGTCAATGTGAGGGTAAAGGATAAGACGGCGTGGAGACAAAATGATGCCATCGCCAAAGCCATTCTCAACGTGGAAAACAAGTTGGGCGAAGACGGCAGGATACTGGTCAGGGAGTCTGGCACTGAGCCGATTGTGCGTGTGATGGCAGAAGGGCCAGATGAAGCCATCGTGCGCGGGTATGTTGAAGAAGTCGTGGCAGTGGTGCATCGGGAATTGGGATGACGATGACGTGATGGGTCGATGGGTCGATGGGTCGTATGAAAGGCGGTGGTGGATGGGGAAGTGGTTGCAGCAAGACAACAGTTGCTTAAGCGCCTGGACTCGCTTCGTTCACGGAGAGGTATGGAAGCGAGTTGACGCGGTGGAGGTTAGCGAACTATTCGGCGGGTGCCTCCCGGCGTGCGTCCGCGCCGAGAAATGAAGCACAAATCTGCTGGGAAACCGGCGGGACAAAGGCTTTTTAGGACGAGGGAACGAACCTTACAATCCCTTTGGCGTAGAGTAAAACAAGGATGCGTTGTGGCCGCCGGCACGGGGCCGGTTGGTGCTGCGCGCGGGGATGGAGGAACTGAATTTGTGTGGAATTGTCGGGTATATTGGCCCAAGAAGCGCGCAGGACGTGCTGTTATCGGGGCTAGCCAAATTGGAGTATCGCGGGTATGATTCTGCGGGAATCGCGATCTATGATCATGGCGAGGTAAAGCTGGCAAAAACGGTGGGACGTCTGGCTGCGCTTGAAGCAAAACTGGACGGGGCGGCAATTTTGGGTAACGTGGGGATTGGTCACACTCGTTGGGCGACGCACGGGAAACCTTCGGATGAAAATGCACACCCTCATGCAGGATGCGCCAGTGATTTTGCAGTGGTTCACAATGGGATTGTTGAAAACTATCTTACGTTAAAGGAAAAACTGCTCGCCTCCGGGCATCATTTTGCTTCGGAGACGGATACAGAAATTATTGCGCATTTGCTGGAAGAGCTTTGGACAGGGGACCTTTTTTCCACCGTGTTAAAGGTGCTTGAAGAAATTCGTGGAGCCTATGCTCTCGCGATCATGACGAAAAATGATCCGGGGAAACTAGTGGCGGTGCGGAAACACTCGCCACTTGTCATCGGGCTTGGTGATGGGGAGAACTTCTGTGCCTCGGATATTCCCGCTATTCTCGAATATACGCGGGATGTGCTGATCATGGAAGAAGGGGAATTAGCGCTCATCACGGAATCATCGGTCGAGTGTTTTGATTTAAAAGGCAATCCGATCGAGAAAAAAGTATTTCAGGTAACATGGGATCCGGTGGCCGCTGAAAAGGGCGGATATGACCATTACATGTTAAAGGAAATTCACGAACAGCCGCGTGCGGTGCGCGATACGATGAGTGGCCGACTGTCTGATGATGGTCGCAAAGTGGTACTTCCAGAACTAAAATGGCCAGAAGGATATGCACAATCGATAGATCGTATACACATTGTGGCGGCAGGAACATCTTACCATGCGGGACTGGTGGGGAAAACAGTCATTGAGTCGCTGACTCGAATTCCAGTGGACGTAGAGATTGCTTCAGAATATCGCTATCGGGACCCGATCGTGACAGACCATACTTTGATGGTCGTCATCTCTCAATCTGGGGAGACGGCAGATACGCTTGCAGCGCTTCGCAACAGCAAGGAGCGCGGGATTAGGGTGTTGGCGATCACCAATGTGGTGGGAAGTTCAGTAGCACGGGAAGCAAACGATGTGATCGTGACTTGGGCGGGTCCTGAGATTTCGGTGGCATCAACCAAAGCCTATACCACACAGTTGATTGCGCTTTATTTACTAGCACTCTATTTAGGGCAAGAGCGGGGAAGGCTTGAAGAAGCGTTTGTGGCTGATTTCCTGCGGGATATGGCGGAATTACCAGACAAACTAGATGGAATTCTGGAATCTTCGCCTTGGATCGAACAAACGGCAAAAGACTTTGCAGTGTGGAATGATGCGTTTTTTCTTGGCCGCGGGATTGACTATGCGGTGGCCCTGGAAGGTGCGCTGAAATACAAGGAGATCTCGTATATTCATGCGGAAGCCTATCCTGCCGGGGAGTTGAAGCATGGTACGCTAGCGCTGATTGTGGAAGGTGTTCCGGTGATCGCGTTAGTCACGGAGGATTCGCTGTACGAAAAGTCGGTCAGCAACATCAAGGAAGTCAAGGCGCGCGGGGCACATGTGCTGGCAATCGCCTGGGCGGGAGATGAAGAGATCGGAAAGTCGGTGGACCGTGTGCTGTATATCCCTCGCACGCGAACGGCGTTGGCGCCGGTACTGATGGTGGCCCCGCTGCAATTGCTGGCGTATTATGCATCGGTAGCGCGCGGCAATGACGTGGATAAGCCGAGGAACTTGGCGAAGTCGGTGACGGTGGAGTAGTTATTTGCTTAGGGAATTAGTTATTTGTCCCCGTCAAATCCACTCGTACTCGCAGTAAAATAACTTCTACCCGCAGTTGACCACTTGTATTCTGACATGGGAGAAACTGGTGTTCCCGTCAAATCCACTCGTACTCGCAGTAAAATAACATCTACCCGCAGTTGACCACTTGTACTCTGGCATGGGAGAATCTGGACAATAACACTCCAGAATCTCCCGTGTCTTTTTCTTTTTCAA
>JAJYOE010000049.1 GCA_021785975.1 Bacillota bacterium
ATTCGGACTATGCTGACATGATGGGGAGATTATTCTTCTAAACGCAGTTGCATCCCTTCGTAGAGTCCTAATTGATTGGCCATATTGGCGTCAAGTTCAAGCACATGAGACGCACGCTTCCACATGCGTAGACGTTTAGACCTGACATTCGGAGAGATAGATAATATTTTACCGCTTTTGTCTAAAAATAGTACATCGATGGGTTTATGCATGAAATACGTATGGATAGAGTTACAATGAGGAATATAAAGTGCGGAAATTGGTCGCCGAATCATTCCGCGCAAGCGCTTGTAAAAGGTATTGGCCACATCCACGCCACTAATCACTAATTGTTGTTCCCGATATACATTCATCTTTTATCATCCTCTGGGCTATTTGATAAATAAAGCGGCAATCCTGATCACAGCAGGACCAAGAATGATAATAAACAGCGCAGGAAACAAAAAGATTATTAAAGGAAATAATATTTTAATCGGTGCTTTCATCGCTCGTTCTTTTACTTTTTCACTCATTCTACGGCGTGTTTCACTCGCCTGGATACGAAGTACATTGGCAAGTCCCATTCCCAATCGGTCGGCCTGAATCACTGCACTAGCAAAACCCGTAAATTCCTCTACTCCCACTCTGTTTCCTGCGTCACGAAGCGCGTCCCGTCTGCTTTTACCAAGGTTCATTTCGGCAAGCACGAGCCTTATCTCTCTTCCCAATTCGTTTTGCATAGGACGTGAATTTCTTTCAAGCGCCTGGTCAAACCCAAGTCCTGCTTCGACGCTGATCGTGAGCATATCGAGAAAGCCAGGCAATTGCCTCCTGATTTGTAATGTAAAATGTTGAACTTTCTGTTTGATGAGCATTCGAAAAACAAGCAGGGAGAAGAGAATAATGCCTAGACCCATCATGATTGACATCATATTATGAAGAATCATGACCACAAAAAAGGCAACTATTCCTGTGACCACGGCCCAAATCAGTTTGATAGCTACCCACTTTCTCATCTCCGCATTCCCGCGAAATCCCATGGCGCGGATTTGCGATTCAGTGCGCTTGATAAAATTTTGAGAGGATATTTTCACTGCATTCTCGCTGATTCGAAACATAATCGCCCTTGTCATTTGCAGCAATGTTCCATATGGCTGAATGCCATGTCCGCTTGCCACCATTTTTTTGACACGCCGTTCCACTTGGAGTGCAAATTGAAAACGATAGGTAAGCGTGCCGGCAGAGAGTAAAAAAACTGCCATCAGCGTATAGAAAAAAACAGCCATTTTCCACACTCCCTTTATTTCAAACTTCAAAATGTACAATGCGACGAATGAGAAATACACCGATTAGCTGACCGACAAACGCGATCATTAGAAGGACCCATCCCACTTTTGTAGTCCACAAATAACTGAGATAAGTAGGATTGAAAAAAAACATAATCAATGCAATAATCGGTGCCATCAGAACAAATATCCACATAGACATTCTTCCTTGCGCAGTCAGGGCACGGACCTCGCCGCGCATGCGTAGCCGCTCGCGAATCGTCTCTGCAACAATATCCAACACCTCAGACAGATTACCACCGACCTGACGTTGAATGAGAATGGCATTGATAATCAGTTCAAAATCATTCGATGGTACACGCTCCTGCGCGTGAATCAGTGCATCCTCCACCGCAACACCAAGGGAGATCTCTTTTAATATCTTGGTAAATTCTTCACCGACTTGTCCTTTCGTCTCTTTAGCGACGGTATCTAGCGCCTGAAACAAAGAATATCCTGCTTTCAGCGCCCCAGTGGCTGAGGTCAGCATGTCACCGAGACCTTCTTCAAACTTCTTCGCCCTTTTTTTCTTATGAACGTTAATCATTAGTTTATAAAGAATAAACATAAATAATAGCACAACCACCGGACCTAAAATGCTGTGTTTGGCGATATAGACGAGCATCATGAGCAAAAACGCGACTACGCCGATGATCGTCCATTCCTGACGGCTCAGATGAATACCTACCTGATCCAATTCTTGAATGATTCCCTTTGCCAGATTCCACCGCGGTATTTTCGTCTGTTTCCATTTTGGCTCATCATCCAGTGCCTCATTACCATTACCGAGAATTCGATGATCCTTACGAATCTCCCATACCCTCTGCTCGATCTGCAATCGAACACTGAACCATCTGCGCAGAATCGCATAGGAGATCAAAAACATCGCCATTAGAACTAGCAAAAAAACCATCATCGTCACTTCCCATTCACGGCATCTGACTTAAACCATTGATGAGAGACAGGGATGCCGGACGCCTGAATTCTCTCTAGTGCTTGCGGAACAATCCCTGTCGCTTTATAAGTCCCAATTATCTGCCCATTTGGTGCTCTGCCTGTCTGCTCGAATACAAAGATGTCCTGGAGTGTAATCTGTTCTCCTTCCATCCCTAGTACTTCAGTAATGTGAGTGATTCTTCTCACTCCATCTGCCATACGTGCCTGTTGAACGATGAGATCTAGCGCAGAGGAAATCTGCTCCCGAATCGCACGACTCGGCAGTTCCATTCCTGCCATCATGACCATGGTTTCAAGACGCCTCAATATGTCCCTCGGGCTGTTCGCGTGACCGGTAGTGAGTGAACCGTCATGACCGGTATTCATCGCCTGAAGCATATCCAATGCCTCTCCCCCGCGAACCTCGCCGACAACAATGCGGTCCGGCCTCATGCGAAGCGCATTTCTAACCAAATCTCGGATAGTGATCGCTCCTTTTCCCTCCAGATTCGGAGGACGAGTCTCCAAACTCACAATGTGCTGCTGGCGCAATTGAAGTTCTGCCGCATCTTCAATGGTGATAATTCGCTCTTCTTGACCAATAAAATTGGAGAGGATATTTAAGAGCGTGGTTTTTCCTGAACCTGTCCCTCCAGAGATCATCACGTTCATCCTCGCGGCTACCACTGCCTCTAAAAATTGCGCCATCGCCAGATTCAGTGTGCCAAAATTGATAAGGTCGCCCATCTGCAATGGGTCTTTTGCAAATTTGCGAATCGTCAAACATGGCCCTTTCAATGCAAGCGGCGGAATGATGGCATGGACGCGTGAGCCATCCGGCAATCTTGCATCTACATATGGAGTGGATTCGTCGATTCGCCGCCCCAGTGGGCTGACTATTTTTTCGATGACCCGCATGACGTGTTCGTCATCCTTAAATTGGATGCCCGTCTTGACCATTTTGCGGTTTTTTTCAATAAAAACCTGTTGGGAGGACACCACCATGATTTCTGTGACCCCATCATCCATCAACAGTTCATCGAGCGGACCGTATCCATGCATTTCAGCTTTCAATTCTCTTAGCAGACTCTCTCGCTCCGCTTTGGTTAACACCACATTTTCATCCGCTAAAAAACGATCCAGTAATTGTTGAATGTCAATTTGTTCGTCTGATTGCAACAGGTCGTTTACTAATTTGACATGGACTTTCGCCTTTAATTCCTTTAATTCTGAAGATTCCTGAGAAACCGCAACCGTAGAAGAGGTGGTGTCTGTCACCTCTTGGCCGTGTTTTATCTGCGTATCCGGTACAATACGCCTGCTGCCCATACGCTCTGCAAGAGACATTAAACCCGCCTCCTGGCCCTTTTATTCCAAATTTTCATCGAAGGATAGAGTTTTGCTTTCGTAGAACGATTCTCTTCAGCCAACAATTTTATCCCAAGCTTCTGAAAGTCGCGGGATGCTTTAGACATGCGGTTGTGAGTGACCACCGGAATTCCCAAGTCTGCTGCAGCTCCGACCGCCAATCCGTCAAACGCGATCGAGGCATATAGTTCGCTTTCAAGCACTTCCATCGCAAGGCGTTCACTCAGCGTTCCTTTTTTGACTGAGACGTGTTTCACTTTATCAAGTGAATAGCCTAAAGCCTTTAATACGCCAAGCATGCGGCGATTGTTTTTTACACTGGCTATATCAGCAACGCTGAGCATTAAAATCAGATCCGCCGCTTCCAGCGCCGTCAAAAAGCTGTCACTCATGATCGGCGAGGTATCGATCAGGATGTAGTCAAAATCCTTACGCAAGGTGCGAATCAATCCTTGTAAAAATGCTGCGGTTACATATTCCCCTTCCTCCACAGCTAGAGGGGCAGACAATACATACAACCCTGAATCGTGTTTGTTGAGATAACTGGTATACACTTCCTGATAGCGATCCCCTTCCAACATCAGCGTGTAGATGTTACGAGGACTGTCGGGGAGTCCCAAGCGCAGATTGACATCGCCAAAGGAAAAATCCATGTCAACCACCACTGCTCTTTTGCCGGCATTCGCCATGATCACACCTATATTCACTGCCGTTGTCGTCTTACCCACTCCTCCTTTGGCACTCACCAATACGATGGTTTTTGATTGATGGTGGAGTTGATCCATCAAGATGGTGGACTGTGTTTTACGCAACTGTTTTTCCGTCCGCTCATACACCATTCTCAGTGAAGCAATGACTTCAAGCGGAGACAATGAATGTTCCAAACTGTCTTTCACACCAGCCCGAAGCAACTTTTTGAGCAAAATAGGAGATTGATCCTCAGTGATAACTAATACAGATACTTCCGGACTTTCATCAATGATCTGACGTGCGATATCAATATCTGATTCACCATTCACCGCCATCAATACCATCTCAGGTTTATATGCCCTTGTGGAATCGAGCACAAAGTCATTGTGCACTGTTGCCATTAACTCAATATCCTCTGCGGTATTCGCCGCTTGCGCAATTTCATCGTTCATATTGCCTAATAAGAGGCGGATCATCACGTTCACCTCATTCTATGGTCGAATCGGTAACTACAGGAGGCATGCTTTGAAGCATACCGCCACTTGGTTCAAGTACAAAGTAAATCTGCCCATAGACCGCGGTAAAAGCAATCTGATTGGCAGCTTGCGGACTTACTGCGAGACTGATCGACTGCCCTGAACCAGAAGTGGAAGCAGACGATGAATTCGATGAGCTAAGATTGGGAACTGACAAAACGAGTATATTTTTTGCAATAATGGTTGAGGCATCGAATTTTGTCTTATTAAAACCCTTATTCAACACTGAGATCACATCGACATGATCCCCTGCCTTAATCTTACCTCCTACCGCATAAACAGGATTGTACAGTACGCTGATGGCCACCATTCCACTTGGAATCCTGTCTGCAAAATCTGATGAAGTGACTCTGCTTGTAAAGAATGGCGGCAATAACTGTTCACCTGGATAAATAGCTTGTGTAGCAAGCTTTCCAATCACAGGTTGCACTGAGCGATATGCCCCTGCAATTACACCGCCGGCAGGAATCGCGACCAATTTGACCATCCCCGAAGTAATTGTGGCATGTGCAGGAATGGAGGTGGCAGCCACCGCTACGGTTGTCGTTTTTTCCTGCTCCTGAATTGCCTCTGTCTGCCTCTTTAATGCCGTCTCTGCCGCGACAGCCGCGAGCAATGCGAACCCGGCTGACAACACAATCAGTAACGTCGTCATACGCATTTTTTTCATGATTGTAGCCTCACTAATGGGTTAATTTCACACTGTATAATCCGAAATTCATCCCTTGCCCCACTGTTCCAGGAACCACCATTTTTATAAATCTCCCAATTATCTCCTCATGCCCTCCGCTTCCTTGCAGTCCGTCCAGATAAAATGCCGCAAAACCCACGATAGTCACTTCTGAACGGCCTTGTTCAGATCCGGTATTGATCACAGGCATCAATAAGACGCGAGGATTGTCTTCCGTAGCATTAGTAAATGAATCGTCTTCGCCCTCTTTAAGTCTATAACTGATGGCCGTGGACACCGGCCCCTCCATGACGCCGGGCTCTGTCTCCACTTGCTCACCTACTTCCAATTCACCGCTGTATCCATCCATCATATTTTGTTCAAACACGCAGGCACCAGTCCCACCCAGGGCAAGATATCCGTAATTGCCATCTACTCCTTCACCTGCACCATCTGATAGCGTGTAAGTTTGGCCATAGATAAAGTTCTGCTCCTCTACTCCAATAGGGACAAATCCGGTACCGGACACGAGGGTCCCCGCGGAAGCCTGAACATGAGCCTGATACGAAACGCTGTTAAATCCGAGCACTCTCGCAAACGCAAAAGGTATTTGTATCGTGCGATAAAGGTCCACAGTATCTGTCGAGGTATTGACCACCACTTGATCAACGTTCTCTCCATTTTTATTTACGTAAGAAATGGCAGCGCTCTGCGCCGCAGATTGCCCTTGAAAGATATTATCGATTCCTGCAAGCGCTCCAGCATCCAGCGCGTTCAACAATTTATTTTTTGCCATGTAAGCGCTACCCACATCTGTCACCAGTGCGGTAGTTCCCAGCATGGCGACCATAAACATCGTGACGATGACCGCCACGTTGCCTTTCTCGTCAAAAAAGATTTTTTTAAAGGAGCGAAACATAACTATTCCACCCTCATAGTCATCACTGCTTGCAAATGCAAGGTTGACGGCAAGAACATACTCAGCGGCAACATGACAGCTACAGGATAATTGATCGTAATGGTCACTGGCATTCCTGAAGTTTGTGGATAGGGCTGGCTGACGCTATAACTTAGTTGCGACGCGTTTAGCGTCTGGCAATCCTCCGTGATCACCTGATCGATCTCCGACTGGCTGACCCCAAGGCTCGCGTAACGGGCCGCATCCCTGGCCGCTTCGTTGATGACAATATCGCTGTAAAATACTTGTCCAAAATTGAAAATCCCAATTAGAATTAACAGGAGAATCGGCAACACCAGTGCAAATTCCACGAGAGATTGGCCTTGTTCATCTTGCCACCAACGCATGGCATTCCCCTTTGGGCAAAAAAGGGCAGGTTTCTTTACCTGCCCTTTGCAGATTTTCATGATGTGATTATAAGGCCTTGGTGATCGCGGCAAACGTACTGGAGAGGCCACCGGTAAGGGCTGTAAGGGCAGTAATGAGGACGATGGCGACAAGCGCGATAATGAGCCCGTATTCCACCATGCCTTGCCCTTCTTCGCGTTTCCAAAGGGACCATTTTGTCCACAGCCAGACTGAGGAAGATTGAAGGAATTTTTTCATTCTGAAAACCACCTTTTTATAAGATTTTTATAAACGGTGGCCGAAAGCTTATTTTTGGGTAAACAAAAACAAGATCTTTCGGCGGTTCAGCCACCTTTGCCAGATCACTGGCTTTAGGCCTGTAACTTTGCGTCCTTGCCTTTCGACAAGTTTGCCATTATCGATTTTCTTGCTGTCGAATATGATCGATTTAATAATGATATACCACATATTGCACAAGC
>JAJYOE010000019.1 GCA_021785975.1 Bacillota bacterium
ATCCGTGATTTCTTGCCGGCGGGTACATCACCTGGTGAAAGTACCACCAGTCCACTGCGGCTCATCCCTTACCATGACGAATTTGACGGGTATCAAGTGCGCGAAAGGGGGCCGCAAGCATGAGTTTCGGTAACCTTGCGATTGTCTTGCATGCCCATTTGCCCTATGTGTTCCACCCGTCTTCTGAGCATCGCCTGGAGGAGCGCTGGCTGAACGAAGCCATCACAGACACCTATATTCCCATACTGCAAATGATGGAACGGTTGCGCCAAGATGATGTCGAATTTCATTTGACGATTTCCATTACCCCTACCCTTTTATCCATGTTGTCCGACAAAGAATTACAAGCCCGCTACTTAAACCACATCGAGCAATTGATCGAATTAGCAGAAAAAGAAATCCAGCGAACGGCTGATGAACCACAGGTTCAACGACTGGCAGAAGTTTATCTGGCTCGTTTTACGGCCATCAAAGATTATTTTGTGTCCACAGGCGGCAACCTGTTGCCTGCCTTCCAGTCGCTAGAACAAGAAGGCTATATTGAACTCATCACTTCTGCTGCTACCCATGCTTTTTTGCCCCTTGTGGAGACACAAGAAGCCGTACGGGCGCAACTTTTGACAGGGATGGATGAATTCAAGCGCCATTTTGGCCACCAGCCAAAAGGCGTCTGGTTGCCAGAATGCGGCTATGAGCCAAAATGGGAAGAAACGCTTGCTGCTTGCGGCGTTGGCTTTTTTTTCGTCGATGCGCACGGATTGACAAGCGGCGAACCGACACCCGCTTATGGCACGATGGCACCCGTTCTAACTCCTCATGGCATCGCCGCTTTTGCGCGCGATCCGTCAGCGTCCCAGCAGGTTTGGAGTTCCAAAGAAGGATACCCGGGCGATGTTGACTACAGAGAATACTATCGGGACATTGGCTATGACCTCGATGCAGAATACGTTCAACCTTATATCCATCCAGACGGCATTCGCGTCAATACTGGATTTAAGTACTATCGCATCACCGGGCAAGGACCAGACAAAGACTGGTATCACCCGGAGCATGCGAGGGAAAAAACCGCACGCCACGCTGAACACTTTATTCATACCCAGTGGGAGCACTTAGCTCTGGCGGCACAAGCCATGCCTTATTCGCCGCTAGTTGTCGCGCCGTTTGACGCGGAATTATTCGGCCACTGGTGGTATGAAGGCCCACTGTTTCTGGAAATGCTGTTTCGCAAATTGCATTTTGACCAAAGTGATATCGCCACCACCACGCCTTCTGCCTACCTGGAGGCCAATTATCCACTGTCCGTTTCCCGCCTCCCATTTTCAACGTGGGGAAGACAGGGATATGCGGAAGTCTGGTTGCGCGATGAGAATGACTGGATTTATCCTGCACTGCACGCAGCAGAAAAGCGCATGATCGACCTTGCTAATCAGCACGTGAATCCCACAGCCCTTCAGCACAGAGCCTTGGAACAGATGGCACGGGAACTCATGCTGGCACAAGGTAGCGACTGGGCTTTCATCATGGATAACCAAACCATGGTGAATTACGCCGTAGAGCGCACGAAAACGCACGTAAACCGCTTCCTGGCTTTGGCTGATATGTTGGATACGCAATCCATTGACGAAGAGTTACTCACTGCAATGGAAGATCTTGATCACCTCTTCCCTGATCTCCGCTATGAACGCTATCGCACGAATGAAGGCAGCGTAGCAAAAACCAAGGACACAAAAAAACGCGTGCTGTTTTTATCTTGGGAATATCCGCCGATGACAGTGGGTGGGTTGTCAAGGCACGCCTATGACTTATCCCGCTTTTTGACCAAAGAAGGCTGGGAGGTCCACGTCGTCACCACCGCCGTGGACGGCAGTCCCGCTGAAGAAGTGGTGGATGGCGTCTTGGTGCATCGCGTTCCCGTTCTGCGACCTGACGGGGGAGAGTTCATCCATTGGGTATTTGCATTGAATTTAGCGATGATCCGCTACTGTAGGGAGCAACTGCTGCCAAGTGTCCGTTTTTCACTGCTGCATGCTCATGACTGGCTGGTTTATGACGCGGCAAAAACACTGAAAGAACAGAGCGGTTTGCCACTTGTCGCCACCATTCACGCGACGGAGCACGGGAGAAACGGTGGCATTCACTCCGAACTGCAACGGCGCATTCACGGTGTGGAATGGAAATTGACCTATGAAGCTTGGCGAGTCATTGTGTGCAGCGGGTATATGGTGCGGGAGGTAGAACAAATCTTCGAGTTGCCATCAGACAAGATTGATATGATCCCAAACGGTGTGGATCCAAGACAACTGTCTTTTCAATTAGAGACGACAGGGAGAGAAAAGTTCGCACTGCCTCATGAAAAAATCGTACTGTTTTTAGGCAGAATGGTGAGGGAAAAAGGCGCTCAAGTACTGCTTGAAGCGATACCGGAAATCCTCACTGCAAGTCCGAATGCGAAATTTGTCTTCACTGGGGAAGGGCCGATGAAGCGGGAACTCGTCGCACGCGCTGAACAATTGGGCGTTGACCAAAAAGCACTGTTCACTGGATTTGTATCGGATCAGGATAGAAATCTGCTGCTCGGTAGCGCAGCAGTGGCGGTATTCCCCAGTTTATATGAACCATTTGGTATCGTTGCGCTAGAAGCCATGGCCGCAGGCGCACCCGTGGTCGTCTCTGATGTCGGAGGCTTGGCTGATATTGTCCGTCATGAAGTAAACGGGTTGACCGCTCTTCATGAGGATCCCCACTCGTTTGCCGTTCAGATCAGCAGATTGCTGCAAGACGAACCGTTTGCCACCCGGTTGGCGCAAGTGGCCAAAGAAGAATTACCTCGCTATGACTGGAGAAATATTGCCATGGAGACTATTGCAGTGTACGAGCGGATACTGGCTGAACAAGCCGCACTAGTCAAATGAAAGGGAGAGTTGGAATGAGTACAGAATTCCGATCCAAGCCAAAACGCATCGTCGTCATTGGTGCCGGCGCTGTAGGCTCGACGACGGCATATACGCTTTTTTTGCGCAAACGAGCTGAAGAGATCGTCCTCATTGACGTCGCCAAGCAAAAGGCACTTGGCGATGCGCTGGATATGAGTCACGGCCTCCCGTTTGTCGGTGGCATCAAGTTATGGGCCGGCGAATATCCGGACTGTGCGGAAGCTGACATTATCATTGTGACGGCGGGAGCGGCGCAACGGCCAGGCGAAACGAGACAAGACTTACTAGAAAAAAACTCTCATATTATTCAGGGGATCATCAAGGAAGTAGTAGCACACAACCAGCACGGTATCATCCTGATGGCGACCAACCCTGTCGATGTGTTGTCATATCTTGCATGGAAAACATCCGGATGGGAATCTCATCGCGTGATCGGCTCTGGCACCCTGTTAGACAGTGCCAGGTTCCGATACTTGATCGGCAACGAACTCGGCGTGGACCCCCGAAGCGTCCATGCGCACATCGTAGGAGAACACGGTGATACAGAACTACCAGTTTGGTCCCGCGCCAACATCACCGGAGTCCCGATAGAATTAGACGCGCAAGAACAGGCTTCTATTTTTGAGCAGACAAAACTGGCAGCGTATCAGATTATAGAGGCCAAAGGCTATACCAGCTATGCGATCGCATTGGCGCTAGACCGAATCTGTGCGGCCATTTTAAGCGATGAGCACACTGTACTCAATGTGTCTGCTCTTCTCGATGATTACCATGGCATCTCAGACACCTATCTGGGGGTGCCTTGTGTGATCGGGCGCTCCGGCATCGAACGGATCATCGATCTGGGGCCGTCTGCAAGTGAGCTGGAACTGCTTCGGGCATCAGCCAATGCGCTAAAGCAGCGCATCGACTGGGCCATGAAAGCAATTGACTAATGCACTATCACCATGCCTGATAGGACAGGATTTTGTTTCTGTAGAGTTCTGCCAGTTCTTCTGCATGATCGTTCGTGTCACCTTGCACGACCACTTTGAAAATGGCCCTTTCCTCATCAGGAGAAATCAGAGCCCAACCCACTTCCGACATCACCTTAATGCCGCTGATCAATTGAGCTTGCATGCCTTTTAAGTCTTCCACCAGTTTGCGCATGACCCTGCCTTTCGCGCTGACAGGGCAAGGCACGGTGACGGTCTTCATATGAAACTGCGGAATCTGATCGACCATGGCTTGCAAGGATAATTGTTCTTCTGCCATAAACTGAAGCAGAGAAACTAGTGAAAAGAATGCATCAAAGTGAGATTGAAGACTTTGATTGCTCATGACTTCAAGTAGAGAACGTGTCATCGCCTTCGTCCGAACCACTGAAGCACCTAATTTTTGGGCAAGTTCTTCGATGACAGAAGGCGCGGACATGGGCACTGCCACCTGCGTGTTTTCTTTCACTGCAATGAACATTTGCAGGATCAGAATTTCATCGGCGGTCAGCGCTCTGCCCTGATCAGTGTAGAGGATGAACTTCTGCCCGCTATGATCGATGAACACCCCCATATCCACTTGATTAGAGGTCACAGAAAGCGCCATGTCGATCTGTTTTCTAGTGGTCGATATGACATTGCAATTCAGCGAGTGAAATATCGATTGCAAAATGGATTGTACGCTCAAGTTTTCACAGTGCAGGAACACATTAAACGACCGGGACGCAATCACTTCCTGGTTGATTTGCCCCAACACTTCGCGAATGTAGTGGTTCTTTATCTCATGGGTTAACTCCAGGGCTCCCACAGTTTGAGGATCAGGACGAATAAAATCCTCCTGAACAAATGCATTTTCAATCTTACGCTCAAACCCTTTATCGATAGGTAAGCCATCTGCGTCAAAAATCTGAATCACGATCTGTTTTTCACTGTCATCCGTCGCCCTGCGAAAATGCACGCCTCCGACACAATCCGACATCCCAATCCCATAACGGGCGACAGGCACAGGAATTATCCCATGATCGCGGACGTTTAGGTTAAGTGCCATTAAGCTGGCGATTGCCGATAACTTCAACACGGAACAATAAGGAAAATCATCACAGGATACGGAGACATAGGTTCCTTTTTTCAGATTGGCACCGTAAGAGGCCACGATCCTGCCTACCATTTCCGGATTGAGTTCGATACTAGGAAGACCGCTGATCCCTTCATCGTCAAAAAGAGAATGCGAAACGGCACTTCCCCAGATCAAAGAAGTGGATTGAATGACCCCGTCGCCAATACTTTTTTCCGGCCAGATTTTCACTTCTGGACGAACTTTGGAATGATCTCCAAGCGTCACACGATCACCAATCACTGCTCCTTCTTCCACATGAACGCCGTTACCAAGCAGAAGTTTACTACAGAGCGTTGCCCCTCTCAGCATCGAATCGCTCGAAATCCGGCTACCACCCCACATCACCGACCGCTCCATCGACACATGAGACTCAATCAGGGAATGACTGCCTATGACGGCATATGGGCCGATATTGGCGCCACTTTCAATCGTCACATCAGCGCCGATAAAAGAAGGACCTGCAATGACCGCATGAGGCGAAATTTTGCTGTCATTCCCGACCCAAACCCTCGGGAATCGTTCTTCCCCACGGATTTGAACATCGACAAGTCCCATCAGCATATCAAATTGGGTTTGTCGATATTGTTGCAGACTGCCAATATCGGACCAGTAACCTTCTGCGATATATCCGTAAATCGGCATATTGTTGGCAAGCATTAGGGGGAATAGGTCTTTACTAAAATCAAATTCTTGCCCCTTTTCAAACAATTGCAACACTTCAGGCTCTATGACGTAGATGCCTGTGTTGACTGTGTCCGCAAATACTTCACTCCAACTTGGTTTTTCTAAAAAGTGAGAAATACGCCCGTCCTTTTCAGTGATCACCACTCCGTACTCAAGAGGAGCATCTACCTTCGTCATGACGATGGTGACCATCGCCTTTTTCTCTTTATGAAAACGCATGATGTCGCTCAAATCAAAATCAGTCAATCCGTCGCCACTGATGACGAGAAAGGTTTCATCCAGAAAATCTCCGCAATTTTTTACACTGCCCGCAGTTCCTAGCGGAACTGATTCTTCATATATTTTCATGTTTACGCCAAAATCACTGCCATCCCCAAAATGGCGGATAATAATCTGGGGCAAATACTGAACGGTAACCGCAATGTCATGAATCTGATGTTGTTTCAACAAATCAATCAAATATTCCATGCATGGTCTGTCCAACAATGGAACCATCGGTTTTGGTAAGTTAATAGTTAATGGACGCAACCGTGTTCCTTTTCCCCCTGCCATGATCACTGCCTTCATTGCGGATTCCTCCCCCTCAGCATCTGAAGCCAACTTCGATCCCTATCTCTTATAATTATAATGCATACTTTCATATTAAAACTAACATAGTTGGCAATCATCTGGATAGAGAGGAAAGGATTAAATATCATTGCTCTAACTATTCATTAGTTCCCTCAGTGTATCGAGTATCTTTTCAGGATCCGGGGGACAGCCCAAAATCGTTTGGTCAGGCTTTTCGAGCACTTTGTCCACTCCGCCGTGACTGGCATAGGCCTTCTGAAACACACCGCATCCTGCTGCGCAGTCTCCGACGGCAATGAGTTGTCGCGGTTTCGGGACTGCTTCCCACACCTTCTTTAAAGCCGGTTGCATGGTATCGGTCACAGGTCCTGTCACGAGTAGCGCATCTGCGTGCCGAGGGGATGCCACGATGTCAATGCCATAGTGCTGGATATCCAGTTCCTTGCTGAGGAGCGCCGTTAATTCCTGTTCACAAGCATTGCAACTGCCGGCATCCACATGACGACACTGCAACGATTTTTTACGTTGAATCATTCCCATTCACCTCACAGGCTCAGCGATCTGCACAACTATAACAAAGTTCAAAACTTTTATTGATGAGAGGAAAATCCGCCACGGCATTCCCAGCCACGGCAAATGCCAGAACAGGCCAATTGCGATAAGCGCCAGACTTGACATGATAGCGCAGAATGACCCCATTTTGTATCTGCATCACATGAGCATTAAGCCCATGTGGCGACTCTGAGTAACTGACTGCCTCTCCCGTTAAATCATCAGGAATGCTCCAAGAAGTGTCCTGCTGGTTTCCCTGTAAGTGTTCGAGCGCATTCCGAATTAACGCGATGGAATGCTCAACTTCTTGCAGTCTGACCTGAAAGCGCGCCTCTACATCGCCGCCTGTCACCTGTGGAATGTGGATTCGATTATGTCGATAAAGCGGCATTAGCGTGCGCACATCCACGCTCACTCCTGCAGCTCGTAACGCCACTCCCACTGCCCCCAACTGCTCTGCATCATCGCGCTTCACAACCCCCACTCCACGCATCCGATCATGAAATCCCTGCTGGCGATCCGCTAACTTACGCCACTTGTG
Source organism: Bacillota bacterium (assembly GCA_021785975.1). Taxonomy (GTDB): domain Bacteria; phylum Bacillota; class Bacilli; order Alicyclobacillales; family SLC66; genus JAJZCL01. The sequence continues at coordinate 7,372 of JAJYOE010000019.1, forward strand.
CCACTGGGTGATAAATGATGCCAACAGTTGCTGAAGTTGTTCTTTTTTGCTCACTGCCAGTTTTTCCTGGTACATTGCATCAAATAAAAAACGATGCCCGAAAATTGCGGAAAGTCCCTTTTGCCACATTTCTTTCATCGCCAATCCCCGCTGATGAGCAACGGTAAATCCCACTCCGGCAGGAATCTGCGCAAGATCATTCAGGTGGCTCAGAATTCGCTCCGATTCTAGCAGAATAATCCGTTGCCACTCGATCATTTCAGGAACCTTTCTCCCCGCCAATTGTTCAACCGCCGATAGAAAATTGTACTGATGCGATACGGTATCCGCTCCGCATATGCGTGAGATGAGGGGCTTTGCTTCCTGAACGGACAAAGATTCGAGCGCCTTTTCCACACCGCGGTGATTTTGAAACAAATGGGCATCCAGATGAAGGATGTTTTCGCCAATAATGCTGAATACAAAGTGCCCTGACTCAATAATCCCCGCATGAGTGGGGCCCACTTTCATGATGGTGATTCCCTCCCCCTCGACCACTTTGGCAGGATTGTCAGGTTCAACATCGGTCCATTCGATGTGATCGTCAGATTGCTTTTGCATCGGATAAAAAGAAGCTGGCCATCTGGGGGTTCTGACGAGTGGCCGTAAATCCGGATGCCCCTTCGGATGATAGCCAAATAAATCATGTATTTCACGCTCATCCCAGGCCACTTCAGGCAAACTGGGGGTCAACGACGCAAATTGAGCATCCATGCATGCTGTTTTTACCTCGTCGATTCGCCCATTTGCACGAAGCCAATGGGATTTTATCTGCCCATCCCGATACCCGGTGAGCGCCAACCACACGTCTCCTGCTTTTTTATGGGAAATATTATCATTTATCCATTCGTTATACGGATTTTCCACCCTTGACGCCTCACTCATGACTCACACCTCCCGTGATAGCGATCCGTCCAAAAGCCTCTTTTTGCTCCAATGAACGATTCGTTTCTCCCCACAATCCGCTGATCAGGTGGTGCATCAGTGCCGCAAAACCCAACATTAGCGAAATGCTCAGCACGATCAGAAACACCCATAAGTGGCTACTCCACAACCCGTATAAAATCATCCATTCACTAAAGGCAAGTCCTAGTGGAGGAAGCCCCGCAAGCGCCAGAATGCCAATTGCCCAAGCTAATGCAAGTTTTCGGTGACGTCGAATCATATCCGTCATTTGCGGTAAGTGAATGCTGTGATAGCGTACGGAAAGGTGACCGCTAATATAAAACAGGCCAGACTTGATCATTGCATGAAAGACCAATTGTAGAATCGCCGCTTCCTGCGCGTAGGGAGTGCCAATGCCAAAGCCGATTGCCATGATACCCACTTGCTCAATAGACGAATAGGCCAGCATTCGCTTGATATCCGTTTGCACGAGAATAGCCAGCGTTCCGACCACGACCGACAATGTCCCGAAAAAAAGAAGCAGGTGTTGCCCAGATAGGAGTACATGACTCGAAAGTGGGACTGCAGCAACAAATTGATCGATCGTGACTAAACTGACTCCGAGCAATATGCCAGAAAGAAGTCCACTGATCGGAGAGGGCGCGACAGAATGCGCATCCGGAAGCCACGTGTGAAAAGGAACCAATCCCGCTTTGGTTCCGATCCCACAGACGATCAAAATGGTCGCCATTTTGCGCACGATCGGAGAGATGGCAAGAAAATGCGCATGAAGATTGGTATAGTCAAGCGTGTGCCATCCCAGATGTTCAAATTGAAGGCTGGCATACAAAAAGACAATGCCGATAATCGCCATCAACATCCCCACGGAGGCGACCACAATGTATTTCCATGCCGCTTCCAGTGCGCGGCGATGACCCATTTCTACGATCAGTGCGCCAGAGGCAAGGGTCGAAAATTCGATAGCAAGCCATGCGAGCACCAAATTGCCTGCCGTCGCGATGATGACCAGCGCCAACCAGAACAGTGCCCACCACACGTAATAACGAAGCAGTTTGACAGTATGATGCTCGCGAATCCACCAGATGCTGTCCCAGGCACTACCGGCCGCTATCAAATCTACCAGCAAGAGCAACCACATCTCCCAAATGCCGTGCATCATCTCGCGATAAAAATATATTCCCGTGATAACGAAGACCAAAGATACCCATACCGCAATGGTTATCGGCATGCGTTTTGGCATCCAACGATACCCAATCAGCGCCAAAACCATCACGCCAATCGGACCTAACCCTGCAAGAACAACCATGTGATTACCTCCTCAAAAACCGCATCACCGTGACATCTGTCGTATTGAATTGGCGATGCACCAAACGGCTGATCCAAGACAGGATCACGACCGCGACGAGCAAATCAATCAACATGCCAAATTCCATAAACATGGGAAGTTGCCCCGCGACCGATGCAGCCAGAATGACAAGCGCATTTTCCACCGCAATCAGAGAACCCACCTGGGACAGCACGTGCCTGCGGCTGATGATTTGCAGTAATCCAAGATAAATACTGGCTAATCCATAAAAAAACAAATCTCGATGATGAATGATCCCTACGGGAGACAAGAGATGAATGATGTGTGTCACCGACAACACGAGTGCAATGCCTGCGAGATATCCCCACCAGGGCAGCGGGCGATCGCTACGGTACGATAACGGCCATCTAAGCGTAACGCGATTCATCGTAAAGGGAATCACCCCACCTTTGATCAGGATGGTGGCCAGGCCAATTGCTATTTGATCGAGCGTAATAGGCCCTGACAAAAACACCATGACACCTAGCGCCACCCCCTGAACAGCGAGCAACCATACCGTGTGCTTCACATTGCGAACCAGCAACATTCCTATCGAAGCGACAAATACGATCAAAGCGGTGATCCCCATTTATTTCCCTCCTTGAAACGCCACCAGATACACGGCAAGCATTCCCATTCCTATTGCGATTCCCAGGTAGGTGGGTAAGCGAAAATACCTCAATTTGACGACCAGGCTCTCTATGACACCTAAAAGAACACTGGATAAGGCTAGCTCCGCCACACGCAGCACGAGATTCAACCAGGGGGAAGTCAACGACGGACCGAGCCACACCCACCCTAGCGCGGTGATCGAGGTGAATTTAACGGCAATCGCTGCCTGTGACTCTGCGAGCAAACGACCGTTATATTCCAAAATGGTGGCTTCGTGCATCATCGTCAGTTCCAGATGGGTGTCAGGATTGTCTACAGGCAATCTGCCAAGCTCCGCAATTGCCACCAGTGCATACCCAAGTACTGCCAAACCCCAGGGAAGCATATTCAACGGATGTGACCACCAATGAGGCATGATTGGCGTGATCAATGAGCCCCTAGTCAGGTACCATAAGAGGCCAAAAACGGCAAACATGGCAGGCTCAATACCGCTGCCGAGGGTGGTGATCCTGCTGGCTCCGAGCCCGCCAAACGTCCCGGCAGCATCGAGTCCCGCCAACCCTACCCAAAACCTCTCCAGCGCCAATAGGAAAAACACAGTCAGCACATCATGTGGCCAGCCCGCGGGCACCTGCCCTCCCCAGGGAATAAAAAGGGCGATAACGATTAACGCGCTGAGACTGACGGTAGGCGCCAATTGGAAAATCCAGGAGCTGTATTCTGGCACCGTGGTTTCTTTTGCCCATAATTTTTTAAGCACATGATAACCAAGCCAAAGGCTGGGACCACGACGTCCTTGCATTCGAGCTTTGACGGTTTGCGCAATGCCTACGAAAAGTGGCGAAAGCAGAATCGCCACGACCACGCCGATGATTTGAACTCCCCATAATTCCATTTGTAATCCCCCACCCTATCCTAACGTAACAACAAGAGCAGGATACCGATGGTACCAAGCAGATACAACAAGTAAAGCCTCACAGGTCCCGCTTGAAGTTTTGTACTGTAATGAGATAACCTCCACACCAGCCGATATCCGGGCTGATAGAAAAATCGCTCCCAGATCGGACTTGTCCCGCCCTTATAATGCAAACGGTCTGGAAAATACCTGGCATAAGTGCCAATGCGATCGAGATTTCTATGCGGTCGATAGATCACGGCAAGCGTAGTACGCACTGACTTGGTAAATGATGCGGAAGTAAATTGCATGGATGCGTCAGGCACTCGTCCACAACTCCATCGAGGCACTTTGCGCACTTTCCAGAACCGGGATAGCCACCCTACGACGATGATGAGAAGGAGAAGGAGGAGACCAGTCTGCATCGCATGAATGGGAATTAGCGGCAGCGACTCGTTAGGGATTAACCCTGGTTGAATGGAGGAAATCGCATGAATGGCCACATTGGGGTCTATTCCAAGCACAAGACAAAGTAGTGCCAGCAACATAATGGGCCATGTCAAATGCCGGGGGATTCGCTCTTGTTTCACTGGTTCGCGCGGTTCGCCAAGAAAAATGACTCCGGATGCCTTGACAAAGCACATGCCTGCTAGCGCTCCTGTCATCGCCAACACAAGCACCAAAACAAGGCCAAATACAGTCCACCATCCCAGTGACCCGCTTACCACGTTTAATAAACCTCGAAAAGTGATCCATTCACTGACAAACCCATTGAATGGTGGCAATGCGCTGATCGCCATGGAGCCGACGAGAAACCCGATCGTAATTCCCGGAATGGTGCGTATGAGTCCCCCAAGGCGATCCGCATCCAGCGTCCCGGTATTCTGCTCTACCGCCCCCGCCACTAAAAAAAGTTGGCTCTTGAATATCGCGTGATTCATCGTGTGAAATAACGCAGCGACCATGCCCGTTGCTTCAAGGAGCGGGCGATGCCAATCGATGCCAAGCCCCATGACACCAAGGCCCAGAAATATGATGCCAATATTTTCGATACTGTGAAACGCCAAAAGGCGCTTTAAGTCGTGTTCCATCAACGCGTAAAGCACGCCTAGTAAACTAGATGCGGCGCCAAAAACCAATAGTAAAAACGGCCATACCACGCTGGTGTTGCCTAGATCCATCAGAAGGAATTGCGCGACGCCATAAACGCCGAGTTTGATCATCACACCAGACATGAGACCTGATACAGGCGCAGGGGCGATGGGATGCGCACGTGGCAGCCAAATGTGAAAGGGCACCATGCCGCTTTTTATAGCAAATCCGAGACCCAGCAAAGCAAAAACAAAGTCTTTGATCCCCGGCGCCAGCGTGTGAGCACTCGCTGCAAAAACGGAGAAACTCGAAGTGTGTAGCGATGACGCCATCAAGAGAAGCCCTGACAATATTAACGTAGCACTGATTTGTGACATGACAAGGTAGATATACCCCGCATTCAAAACGCCTGGCTGTTCGTGATGTAAAGTGACGAGAAAGAAAGAAGTAATGCTCATGAGTTCCCATGCGGTCATAAACAGCCACACATTATTCGCGCTGATGACGCCAAGCATGCTCACTAAAAAAAGCGGCAGCCAAAAAGAAGTCGCCCGCTCGTCATGCTGCAGGTACCCAAATCGAAACCACGATGCTGCAGTCGCTACCACCCCGAGAATCAGCAAAAACCAGTCACGCAAAGGGGTCAACACAAAATACGGGCCATTCACTGCCACGCTGCTCGGCAGCCAAAAATCCAAGATAGCGACCATCACCAGCACTGCGCTGAACATCAGCGTCCATATTTTTGAAGTCTTCTGCTTAGTCGCAAAAAAGGATATGCCGATTCCAAATACGGCCAAAATGATTATCAACAAGTTGATCCCTTCTCTTTCCTCACGCTTGACCTATCCGCCATTCAATTCAATTCCGTTGCGTTAAGCATGGATTGCATACTTTCGACATGATTTTGAAAAATCTCCCGTGCGATGTCCATCATTTCGAAGATCAAAGGATCCCTGACCTTGTAATACACGTTGGTCCCCTGTTTCCTAGCATCGACCAACTGCCGCGTACGCATCAGTGAGAGTTGCTGTGACACTGAGGAAGCATCGATGTCAAGGCTTTGCTGCAGTTCACTCACCGTCATTTCGCCGGTACGCAACAATTCCAATATCCGCAACCGCGTAGGATGGCCCATCGACTTAAAAAGTTCCGCCTTAAAATCGATCACGCCCCCACCTCCGTAATATTTGAATTTTTGAATATAGTAACACATTAATTTGCATATATTTATAGCTTAAATAGTACAAAAATAAGAACATGCATATTCGCATGTTCTTGCGCGTTAAACTCTATCATTTTTGTGGATAAAAACACTAATTACTCAGTGCCTGCCAATCCTTCAATCAAAATATCGGCAACCTCTGGTCTTGTAAATTTAGAAGAAGGGCGTTCTCCACTTCGCAATAATTGCCTCACTTTAGTCCCCGAAAGAATATGGCGGTGATGCGGTTCATGTGAACAGGTCTTGTCAGAGGCCATCCCGTCGCACTTTTCACAGTAAAAACTGTTCTCGTAAAATAGCGGCGTAATCCCCAATTCATGAGTATCGAAATGGTCAAAGATCTTTTGTGCATCATAGGTGCCATAATAATCACCTACCCCGGCATGATCCCGTCCCACTACAAAATGTGTGCAACCATAGTTTCTTCTTGCAATGGCATGCAAGATCGCTTCTCTTGGTCCTGCATACCTCATTGCCGCAGGATAGACACCCAAAAACACGCGATCCTTTGGATAATAATGTGACAAAAGCACCTGATAGCTGCGCATTCTGACCGAGGCAGGAATATCGTCCGACTTTGTTTCCCCTACTAATGGGTTCAGGAATAAGCCATCCACAATTTCAAGAGCGGATTTTTGAATGTATTCGTGCGCCCTGTGAATCGGATTTCTCGTTTGAAAGCCAACGATCGTTCGCCAATTCCTTCTGTCAAATTCTTCTCTGACTTCTTTCGGATCAAAATAAAATTCAGCAAACGCAGATCGCTGCACTCGATTCACCAGATAAATAGGTCCCGCCACATAGAGTGAACCACTCTCCATCAGCTTTTTGACGCCGGGATGTGCAACATCTGCGGTGCGATACACTGCCATGGCTTCCTGCGCTTTGTCTGGTTGGTAAACTTCTGTTACCTCCATCACGCCATAAATGGTTCCATGTGTATCGGTGAGGGCAACGGGCTTCCCCACGACAATCTTTTCTCCAATTGCTTCAGTCACCGGTAGACTGACAGGAATCGGCCATGGCGTTCCGTCTTTTAGTCGCATATTGTCAAGGATATTCTTCCAGTCATCATAACCTACAAATCCTGTAAGTGGAGAAAACACTCCTGTTCCGATCATCTCCAGATCAGAAAGTGAACGATCTGTTAACGGAATCTTCGGTAATTTGCCAATATTCTCACTAGAAAAATCATGAAGTTGATCGTAAATCCATCGGTTGACAAGCGGTGGGCGACCCGAACGTAAATTGGTCGTCATGGATTTTCCCCTTTCTAAACATAAGCTGCTTGTTGCCATTAATGATGCAGTCCACATTCCGTTTTTTCATGACCGGCCCAACGTCCGCTTCTCGGATCTTCGCCTGCTTTTACAGGATTTGTGCAGTGAACGCAACCGATACTTGGATACCCATTATCGTGCAACACGTTATAAGGCACATCATTAGATCGTATATAATTCCATACCTGTTCACTCGTCCACGTCGCGAGAGGATTGACCTTCACCATTTCAAATTTCTGATCCCATTCAAATACTTTCGCATTGGCCCTGGTGGCAGCCTGTTCTCTTCGAATTCCTGTAATCCAAGCCTGAAATTTATGTAGATGATCGGACAGAGAGTTCACTTTTCGCAAGATGCAGCAAACATCAGGTGATTGGAACCACAGTTCCTTCCCATACTGCGCTTCCTGTTCAAATAGCGTGATCGCAGGACGAACTTGCGTTAGATTCATGGAACCATAGCGGCGAACCGCCTCATCGCGAAGGGCATAAGTTTCCGAAAACAATAGATCAGTATCCAAATAAAACATTTGCGCATCTGGTTGAATTTTCATGATCATGTCCATCAACACCATGTCTTCTGCTCCAAAAGAGCAGGCGAAGGTGATATTAGGAAGTGCTTCAAAAGCTCTTTTCAAGATTGCCTCTGGGTTTGCCTGGTCATACTCCGCAGCCAATTGTTCAATTTGCGGTAAAGGCATGAGTAATTTGTTCATCACTAACCTCCTGATTACGAATGCAAACAGTTTATAACATAAAACTTTAAACCTTCTTAAAGTTGAAAAAAAAATCACCCATACGATAAATCCGCCAGGTGATTGACAATTTTTTATGAGACAGATGTTTATATATAATACATAAAATTACCGATGCTTTTTTCCCTGATCTCTACAAGGTCCTGAAGGGTGGTCGATTCAAGAACCGCCAAAATGCTAGCTTTCAATCGATCCCAAAAATCACTGAGCCCATCATCAAACTCCTCATCTACCAGAGTGACGGGCCCTTCGAGGGTGGCCAAGACCTCGCTGACAAGAATCTCCGCGCTCGATCTTTCCAAGACATATCCTCCCCGCGCCCCCCTTACACTGCGTACCATTCCGGCATTTCGAAGCGGGGTAATCAGCTGCTCAAGGTAATGATCGGAAAGTCCCTGGCGCTCTGCAATCGTTTTTAAGGAGATGGCTTCCCCAGAGGATTCATTGGCTGCCAGATCCACCAACAACATCAACCCGTATCGACCCTTCGTTGAAATTTTCATCCAGTATACTCCTTTCTGCATTTGCGAATACTAGCGCGATATCACTGTACATTTGGCATGATTTCCGTTACAATCATTATAAGCTTAGTAAGTATATCGGATTACTACAATAAAAGAAAGAAGGATGGCAATGATGATGAAAGATCGTCCGAAAATTGCCACAAACATCACAGAGTTAATCGGCAATACCCCTTTGATTCGTCTCCAGCACCTAAGCAGTGATACAGGAAGCGAAGTGCTTGCCAAATTAGAGTACTTTAATCCGCTTGGTAGTGTCAAAGACCGCATCGGCCTGGCCATGATCGAAGACGCGGAGAAAAGAGGTCTGATTAAGCCAGGCGTCACTACCATTATTGAACCGACTAGCGGCAATACGGGGATTGCACTGTCTTTCGTTGCTGCTGCCAAAGGCTATCGTTGCATTCTGTGCATGCCCGAAACGATGAGCGTAGAACGGAGAAATATGTTGCACGCGCTTGGAGCAGATTTGGTATTAACTGAAGGCGCCAAAGGCATGAAGGGAGCAATCGCCAAAGCGGAAGAGTTAAAAAACGAAATTCCTGACGCTTATATTCCCCAACAGTTTGAAAATCCAGCAAATCCCGAAATCCACCGTCAAACTACCGCCAGGGAAATTTGGGAAGACACGGAGGGACGCGTGGATATATTTATCAGTGGGATCGGCACAGGAGGAACTATCACCGGAGTAGGTGAAGTGCTAAAAGCACATAAACCGTCCGTCCAGGTCATCGCGGTGGAGCCAGAAAATTCACCGGTATTGTCTGGCGGAAATCCTGGTCCTCACAAGATTCAAGGGATTGGAGCAGGCTTTGTGCCAGGCACGTTAAATACGGGCGTCTTTGACGAGATCCTTAAAATCAGCAATGAAGATGCTTTTGAAGCGGCAAGGACACTCGCCAAAACTGAAGGCATCCTGGTCGGCATTTCCTCGGGCGCATCGATTACGGCTGCCAGGCTTGTTGCCAGTCGCCCTGAAAACAAGGGAAAAACCATTGTGGCTTTACTCCCTGACACAGGGGAACGGTATCTGTCGACTGGGCTTTTTGACGCGGAATAACATTTCTTATGGCTAAATGGGTACCGGGCTTTGCCCCGGTACCTTTATGGGTCACGAACATGTCTTGCTATCCGCTCAAGCGCCAACCCGAGAATTTTCTGCAAGTGTTCAATTATTAATTGTTGTTGAGGCGAACCGAGTGCTCCCGGATAACGAGTAAACAGGCTCAATACTGCGTGTGGCTTTCCATTTGGCGCCACTAGTGGTATCGCCACTGATGACAGCAGTCCGTGGTCGAGCACATACTGGCGCCAAGGCGATACAGATTCATCGGTGGCGTAGTTCATTACTCGTTGGACCGTTCCCAATCGCCAGGCCCGCCCTGTGATTCCCTTTCCGTTGACATCATCTAAACGAGTGCTTGCAGGCACAATCACCCCTTCTTGTAGCGCTCTTTGGTAATCTTCCTTTAACGATCCCGCAACAAATTCATATACGAACTGACCCGACTCATCTGGTCTGCCAATGATGGCTGCCAACACCTCATCTAATTCAACAAGAAGGTTTACAGTTTGATCAGCTAACTCTGTAAATTCATGAATCTCCCAAACTAAAGAATCGAATTGATTAATAACATCCCACCGTTGCAAATCCACGTAATGAAATCCCGCAGCTTGTCCTTCTGCATCGATCCACAAACGATCTGTCAAAATGCGAACCGAAAGTGCTGGCAAGCGGTAGGAAACAACCCGTTCACCGAGTAACATGATCCACAAATTATAAACCTCAAAGACCCATAGCCAATCGACTCCGATCGCCGCATGTCGGCGCCCAAGTTTTTTTGCATTTTCACGATGCTCTGATTCTCGCAGAGCAGGATTGAACAACATTTCCAGATGTTGAATTTGTGTGTTCATCATTGAATGAAATTGCGAAGGAGTCAGCATTTGGATTAAATTCAACAGTTCAGGCGTGGTGTTAATTTCCTTTTCAAACAATTCCATCATGTCTTGCCTTACCATTTGCAAAGTTTTCAAGTTGGCTGTCAGTAGACTTTCCGCTTTGCTTCCATAAGGTAATATCTCTTCATATTCATCGATTTTTATCTCTTCGTTCGCAGCCCACCAACGATCACGCCTGCCTTTTCTTGCCTTTACTTGATAAAGCACCTGGTCTGCTTCCCGTATCAAAAAATCGGGTACACCCTCTTTTTCAGGAAAAATGACCATGCCCAGACTTGCACTAATTTCCACTTCTACTTCAGCATCTGTCGTTTGAAGACGGATAGGAGCTTCAATAGCTGCTTTTAAGCGCGTCATCAGCGGCGTAAGTTCCTCAGCAGAATGGAAATCTTCAATCACCAGAACGAACTCATCACCACCGAGTCGGACTAAAAGGTCATTACCGCGAAGTGATGCACGCATGCGTGCTGCAATGGTGCGAAGCAGTTGATCTCCCGCTTGGTGACCGTATGTATCATTGACAGGCTTAAAATTATCAAGATCCAGCATGCCGACCGCAAGAGACTGCTTTTGCCTGCGCGCCCTCGCCATCGCGAGTTCAATATGCGATTCTAGTACTGTCCGATTAGGAAGTCCTGTCAGCGCATCGTGATGCGCCAAAAAAGTTAATTCATTCTCTAATTTTTTTCTTTCGCTGATATCCAGCGCAATTCCAATAAAATTGACAAACTTTTCATCTTCATTACTTACTTTGCTGATCGAAACCCACAAAGGAAGAATCGAATGGTCCTTCTTTTTATTCCAGATTTCCCCTTGCCAATACCCTGTATCCAATAACTGCTGCCATATTTCCGAAAAAAAATCATCCCCGTGCTTATCAGATGCAAGAATGCGCGGACGCTTTCCCATCAAATCAGTTGCTTCATAGCCCATCATTTCGATATACGCATGATTGACAAACTGAATCATGGCGTCTTTATCCATTAAGACGATTCCTTCACGACTTTGCTCTACTACTTGAGCAAAAAGCCGTAATTGCTGTTCGGCTTGTTTCCGGTTTAAGACATTTTGGACTCTGGCGAGAAGTACGGGAATCACCACTGGCTTTGTCAAGTAATCATCTACACCAAGTTCAAGTCCAAGCCGTTCACTGTCGATGGACTGATCGGCAGTCACAAAAATCACGGGAATATGCTTTGTCACGCGTTGACTGCGAAGATGACGAAGCACTTCATACCCGTCCATCTCAGGCATCATCAAATCCAACAGGATCAAATCCGGTCGGTCGTCCTTTGTGGCAAGTTCCAGGGCCATCTTTCCATTAGTAGCCGTTTTGACCCGATACATGGAACGCAAGCCAGACACCATCACATGCAAATTTTCCGGGCGATCGTCAACAAGCAAAATAAGGGGCCTGTTTTGCATATCTAGTTATCCTCCAACTCTATCGACAACTCCTGTGCCAGATCCATTAATGTATTAATTGCGCCCATATGGTCAAATTGATCAATTTGACCAAGCAGTCGACGGAATTTGTCTGAAAGGATCCCTTGATGGAGCCAGGTTGTCAAATTTTCCATCATTGGCTCAGGAATAATTTCTTGTTCTTTTAAGTAAACATAAATAGCTGGAAAAAGTCTTTCAAGCGAGTCTCGCTCATCATCGCGAAGCGATTTTGATACCACTGCGCTCTCTTTAACGGCTGCAGCCTCTTGTTTTACAAGGACTCTCTCTATCGAAGTAATGATTGGGGCATCCATCCCGTACGGATGATCGATGCAATCCACATGTATGGTGAAATCAAACACTGATCCAACGTCTGGTGTGCTCATCACACTGATGGTCCCACCCATCAATTGGACAAGTTGTTGACTGATCGCAAGCCCCAAACCGGTGCCGCCATACTTGCGCGAAATCGACCCGTCTGCCTGCGTAAACGCTTGAAAGAGGTGGGACTGCTTGTCTTTTGGAATGCCGATGCCCGTATCGCTCACTGCAAAGTGCAGTAACCAACCGGCACTGGTCTTTTTCTCCACTTCCACGCGAATTCGAATACTTCCTTTTTCCGTAAATTTGATGGCATTTCCCATCAAATTGTTCAGTACCTGTGTCAAGCGAAGTGAATCTCCGATCACTTGCCGGGGAACGTCTGGCTGAATCTCAACCAGAACTCGCAACCTTTTTTCATTGATTTTTGCACTGAATAACTTCAAAACCATTTGTAATACTTCATCAATGAAAAACGGATTTTTTTCTATTTCCATACGACCGGCATCAATCTTAGAATAATCAAGGATATCATTGAATAATTTTAAGAGCGCATCAGATGATATATAAATCTTCTCTAGGTAATCCGCTTGTTTAGCTGTCAGCACCGTATCCCTCAATAATTGCGTCATCCCAAGTATTGCATTCATGGGAGTGCGGATTTCATGGCTCATAATTGCCAGAAATTCACTTTTTACGCGATTCGCAGATTCGGCGATCTCCTTCGCTTCTCTTAATTTTTCTTCTGTCAATTTCTGCGATGTAATGTCTTCGTTGACGGCCACAAAGTTCGTAATCCTCCCTGATTTATCGGAAACCGGCGATATCCTTACCATTTCCCAAAACAACTCACCGTCTTTTTTCTTATTCAACAGTTCTCCGCGCCAAATGTTCCCCTTTTTGATCGTATCCCATAGTATTTGATAAATGTGGTTGGTTACGCGTCCGGATTTTAAGATCCTGGGGTTTTTGCCTGTCACTTCTTCCAAGCTGTAACCTGTTACCTCTGTGAAGCGAGGATTGACATATTCGATTTCTCCTACCACATTGGTGATCACAATGGATACGGGGCTGTATTCAACCGCGCTCGTTAATTTCATCATTTCTCTCTCTGTGTGTTTCCTGGCAGTGATATCTTCATAGGCGATGGTCACGCCGTATTTGGGATTTTCGACAGGCATCGCACTGACGGAAAGCCATGTGCTTCCTGTCGGCGTCATGACCTCCATTTCCACATTCCTCACCATTTGGTGCTCATTTAGTGCTCGAACACTGGCATATTCGTTGGCAGGCATAACAGAACCGTCTTCTCGCAATATCGTCCACTCACTGCCTGCAAAATTACGAGAATTGTGTTCATTTAATGAAATTCCCAATAGTTTTTCTGCCTCAAAGTTGCAATCGACCAGGTTTCCTTCAGGATCAGTAATAGAAATGCCAACTGGCAGCACCTCATAAATGGTACGCAGCATTTCTTCGCTTTCTTTCAATCTCTCTTCAGCCAATTTACGTTCGGTGATATCCTGCAGCGTCCATATGATTCCTTTTTGCAGATGATTTGGATCTAGCGGTGTCCCCGAAACTTCACAATACAGCCTTGAACCGTCCTTTTTTCTAAAAGGATGTTCTAAATTGATCAATCCACTCTTTGATTCTTTTAACCATTCATATTTTGCTCCAAAAGCTTCGTAAGCGTCCCTGCTCTCATGGATCACCATGAAATTTTTCCCTATTAGTTCCTCTTGTGTATAGCCGAGCATTTCACACACCCGCTTATTCGCGTGAGCAATCACTCGTTCTTGCGTAGATAAAAAGATGCCTACCGGACTGTTATCGATCAGCGCTCTCCTGATCTCATCATTGGCCTGCAGCGCTTCTTCCGCTCTTTTTCTCACAGAGATATCCTGAAATGTGAGCACTGCTCCCACAACTTGTCCTAACTCGTCAAAAGTAGGGTTGATAGTGTACTCGACTGGAAAGCTGGTGCCATTTTTTCTCCAGAATACTTCATGATCATAGTGAACACTGTTTCTTTCCCGTAAAGACTGGTTGATCAAACACTCGTTTACCGGGTATGCCGTTCCGTCCTCGTAATGGTGATGGATCAACTCATGCTTATCCGCATGATACAACTCCTCTTTGGAATAGCCTGTCATTGTTTCAGCTGAAGCATTGCTAAATATGATCGCTCCATTCAAATCAAGGCCAAGAACGCCCTCTCCCATATTTTCGAGCAGCAGATTGTAGCGGTTTCTCATTTGGTTCAGATCGCTGGCTAGGTCCCTATTGGTTAGGATTTCACCAACTAATTCGACGATTCTGGACCCAAGCTGCACCAAGTTATCATCGAGTACAAAAGCCTCCACATGATATACAGACAATAACGCAAAGAGGCTACCACCTCTGTAAATGGGAAAGACTGCACACATCTTCCACCCTGCGGTAGCTTTTGCGCTTTCTAGCCAATGGGCCATCTTGCCGTTTGTTTCCCAATTATCTTCTACCTGGTACTTACCGGTCCGCCAAACTATACCTGCCGGACCTTGACCTGTCACTGTCTCGTCTGAACGTATTTCGACTTGATCCAGATAATCTTTTATCCCATTGCCAGTCATTGCATAGTAGGTAAATTGATGATGGGCATCAGGTGCGCCTATCCATGCGCCAGAAAACACACTCTCTCGCACCAGGGTATCGCAAATCAGTTGAAAAAGTGGCTGTTCTTCCATATTCTGCTGAGATGCTTCACCGACAATGGACAACACCTGATACAGTGATTGCATGCGTCTCGCCAATTGATTTGCTTTTTCCTCACGACTGCGAAGGTATCTGGATTCCAGAGTAAACACTAAAATCGCGATTAATAACAACACCAGCGAAGTGATCAAAAAAGGCAGGAAATTAGAGAGCCACTCTGCGATGATGCTGCTATAAGGTATGCTTACCCCAATGTAAAGAGATGCTCCGCGAATCGACTTATACGCCGTCATACGAATCTGATTATCGGCGGTAACCTTCCCCACTAAAATCCCCATTTGTACATTGGGATGAGCTTTGATGTACTGCATCGCCACGCCTTTTTGCACTTGTCCATAACTGATGGCATCAGGAAAAGGGTATCTAGATTGCAGTAAACCGTCTGCACGAAGTATCGCTATTGCAGTTCCTTTATACATCAATTGATCCGGGGGAGTGGAGGCAAAAACGACCGGATGTGC
Source organism: Bacillota bacterium (assembly GCA_021785975.1). Classification (GTDB taxonomy): domain Bacteria; phylum Bacillota; class Bacilli; order Alicyclobacillales; family SLC66; genus JAJZCL01. The sequence continues at coordinate 22,989 of JAJYOE010000019.1, forward strand.
AAGCGCCAACCACCATCCATGAAGTTTGGGTATTGGGTATAGCTCCACCGTCATAATATGACCGGTATAGGCATGAGCGGGTAGTGGCGGTCCAATGCCAAAACGACCTGATTTGAAAATCCGCTGATAGGCGAGTTTCGTTGCTTGAGTCACTTTAGAGGTGAATAACTCTTTCAATGAAAATGGAATACCCACGTGCGTCAATTGTTGCCCGGAGGCATTCAAGATCGCTACACCGGCATTATCTTGATTAAGAACCTTAAGACTATTCAACTCCTTACTGATATCCAGAGGATTATTTAAACCTGTTTTTGATATGTCATTACTGATCATCGCCATGGTTCGCTGATCGAGTTGAAGTCGCAAGTTTACTAGACTGGCATATTGCGTTGCATTATTTTCTATGTATTTTCTTGCATCGGATAACTGAGAAGACCATGTGGAGTAGCCAATACCGATCAGGGTAACCACAAACCAAACTAAAATCAATGCCCAAAACCCCAGGTATTTTCGATTCACTACGTGGTCCACCTTTACTATTTACGGTTTTTATCACCTAAAATTCCATAACTTGAAACATCCGTGCCGGCAACATGATTCATCAGCCAGTGTTGCAGAAATTGAAATGTCTCCATCGTAATTTCTTCCCCGTTTTGTACGCGCTGGATCAAACCGACAATCCGCTCCATTAATTTCTTATGAATGTTTTTATGATCTTCTATATTAGAGGACTGATTGTTTTCCATAAACCTTTCTTCCGAATCAAAATGATGCTGCCCATACTCTGCCAATTCAATCAAATACGGTAGTGGTTTTACCCCTTTATTGCTTACCCAATCATCAAAAAATCGATTAATAATGCTGATCAATTGTTGATGTTCACGATCCATGATAGTATACGTCCGATATTTGGGTTCAAACTCTATATAGGCCAAGCTATACTCCTTCTTCCATACTATTCCTTTTTATACACAGCGGGCATGACGTACTTAAATCTTGTTTGTGTACGGTCCAGTGATTCAGAATGACCAATGATCAGATAACCTCCCGGTTCAAGAAAATCATAATATTTATTGACCAGGTGGTTTTTTGTCTCTGTATCAAAATAAATCATTACATTCCGGCAAAAAATGACATGAAATTTCTTTCGGAATGGAAACACTGATTCCATTAAATTAAATGGGCGAAAGATCACTTCGTTTTTGATTTTATCTACGACTTCCGAACGCTCTGCGTTTATGCGCGTAAAATACTTCAATACCCAATGACGAGGAAGCGAAGCAAGGCTTTCATTCTTGTAAATACCCTTTTTAGCTGTCGCCAGGACATCATTTGAAAGGTCAGTCGCTAAAATTTTAGTATCCCAAAACATCTTGTCAGGACCAAAAAAATCATCAATTTGCATGGCCAGCGTATAAGGTTCTTCTCCCGTGGAACAGCCCGCACTCCAGATACGGAGGTCATGATCATGAATGTGTTGTTGAAAATATGGCAAAATCACATCTCTAAAAAAGTAAAAATGTTCGGATTCCCTCATAAAAAAGGTATGATGAGTGGTGACTCGATCCAGCAAAACTTTCAGAGCTTCTCCTGTTCGATCAGAAACGACATATTGATAATACTCTGAAAAACTTGAAAAGTTATTTTTCGTTAAAATTTCTTGCAATCGGCCACTGATGAGCATCTGCTTTTCCTCTTTTAAGTGAACACCAAAGTTAGACTTGATAAACTCTGCCAATTGTTTGAATTCACTTGGTGTGATCGTGACCAATTCCAGCACACCTTTCCGTTACTAAAACTGCGGGGAAGCGATAAACACTTCCCCGCGCACTTGTTGATTTATTGTTTTGATCAATATTTGCCAAAGTCATTACTTGCTGCAACAAACTCTTTCGCCACACCTAGCGGCACTGCACTAGATCCTACCGACTGGCTTCTTGATGTCTTCATATTCTCGATCATCTCAAGAATTTCTGGTGAAAGCTCATCTTTGTTCCGGTTAGAGGCGCTGGCTTGCTTCAGTTGGAACTTCCCGACCATTTCTTTTAGAATTTCTGCTTGGCTGGAGAGTTCCTCACTAGCCGCAGCACTCTCTTCCGAGGTGGCAGAATTCATTTGCACCACCTGAGAAACTTGAATGATTCCTTGGTTGACTTGCGCAATTCCCAGTGCCTGTTCATTTGAAGCCTTGGCAATTTCACTCACCAGGTTCGTCGCCGTACTGACACTATCGACAATCGTATTCAGTGCATTCGCTGTGTCTTCCGCAATCTTCGAACCGTCTTCCACTTTCTTAATGGAGCTTTCAATGAGAACGGTAGTTTCTTTTGCAGCATTGGCACTTCTTGCTGCCAGATTTCTCACTTCTTCTGCTACCACTGCAAATCCTTTGCCATGCTGACCTGCCCTCGCCGCTTCTACTGCAGCGTTTAATGCCAGGATATTGGTCTGGAATGCAATCTCATCGATGACTTTGATAATTTTCGAGATATTGCTTGACGATTCATTGATTTCCTGCATGGCGTTAAGCATTTCCTTCATTTGCTTATTGCCTTCGATTGCGCCGTTTTTGGCTGAATTGGCGATATCACTTGCCTGATTGGCACTAAGTGAATTCTGCTTAGTTTGTGCAGAAATTTCTTCCATTGATGCCGTCAACTGTTCAACAGAACTGGCTTGTTCAGTGGAGCCTTGTGACAACGTCTGTGCAGAATCAGAAACTTGGCGAGCACCTAATGCCACTTGAGTTGCCGTATTGTGAATGTCGTTTAACACGTTGTTAAATGAACGGATGATATCATTCAGCGATGACTTAATGTTTGCAAAGTCACCACGATATTCCCGCGTAATCGCAAGCCTCAAATTACCTTGAGCCATCTCGTTCAGTGTGACGGAAATTTCCTGCACATAGACGGACAGAGACTCGATGGTATCGTTTAAGGCATTCTTGATTTTCGCATGATCTCCGCGATAACTGCCCTTCACGCTAACTTGTAGATTGCCTTTTGCCATTTCATCCAGCACTCCTGCGGCTTCCATCACCGGTTCGATAATGGCGTCGATCATTTCGTTGACGCCGCCCACCAGTTGACCCCAGCCACCGGCAAATGCTGCCGCGTTGCCACGGGTGCTAAGCTTACCTTCCTTAGAAGCTTTAATGAGCCCATCTGTTTCGGTCAGCAGGCCGTTCATGATGTCGATGCACGCATTCAGGTTGTTCTTGATCTCGTTGAAGTCGCCATAATACGCATCCGTGATTCTCGGTGGAATATCGCCCTTACTGATTCGATCCACATACTCGGCGGTCACATTGATCGGACCCACAAACGAGTCAA
>JAJYOE010000020.1 GCA_021785975.1 Bacillota bacterium
TTTCAAGAAACTGGTTTACGAGATGCGTTTTGATGAAGTCAGTGCTAGATATGGCGATTTCGGACCATTTTACGTTGGTAGTGTGATAAGTGGTGACGATTTGCGTCTTATGTTATCTATTCAATAATCGCATACATCATCGCACGAAAAAACAGGGAGCAGATCCAAATCATGGACTGCTCCCTGCTTGAAGTTGATTAACGTCTGCTTAATGACCTTTTGAAGAGGAACCGTTCCCATTTGTGGAACTCGTTCCTGTGGTGGAATTCGAACCACTGTTTCCAATGGATCCGGTACCACCTGTAGATCCGCTAGTGCCCGTGCCGCTAGCTGTTGAACTTGTACCTGTGGACCCTGAATTACCAGAAGTGCCAGTGGACACTGAGCTACCTGTCGTCCCGGTGCCTGTTCCCGTGGTGGAACCAGTGCCCGTTGTGCTAGCTCCAGTGCCGGTAGTGGAACCAGTGCCTGTCGTCCCGGTGCCTGTTCCGGTAGTGGATCCAGCGCCTGTCGTCCCAGTGCCTGTTCCGGTAGTGGAACCGGAAGGGCTGGTTCCGCCAGACCCGGAAACCCCGATTGATCCACCGCTAGTGCCTGAACCTGTTGCTGTTGAACCAGTCCCTTGACCTGTTGATCCAGTGTTACCAGCGTTCCCCGTAGATCCTGAGGTACCAGACGTACCAGAAGTGCCTGTTGTACCGCTGGTGCCCGTCGTGCCTGTACTCCCTGTACTTCCGCTAGAGCCACTACCAGTGGTAGAGGTGCCTGAAGATGAACTTCCTGATGACGTATTGCCTGTCGGTGAGATGCTCTGCGTATTGCCACCTGTAGTAGACCCTGACGATGAGACACCCGACAAGTTTTCAGGCTTCGCTCTGGTACCTATCTGCTGATTCTTGGGATTCGTAGATTTCACCGCAGGAAACGCAGGACCAGCTGCCACTGGAACATTGAATTTGGCACCATTTGGCGTGAGTCCATTGCGAATGATCTGGGAAAACATTTCCGGAGGATAATGGCTGGTACCGTCAGGCAACATATTCTGCATATTGGTGACCGGATAACCTTCCCAGATTGCTCCTACGACTGTGGGCGTAAAAGCGGCAACCCACAAGTCACTGTCTGTATAATTGGTATAACCTACCGAACCGGTTTTTCCCGCAACCTGAAATCCTGGTGCCGCAGCACCTGCCACAATGCCATTCACCACGTTATTGCGCAACAATCCCACCATTTGGTTGGCGGTGGAAGTAGACATCACCGTCACTGGTTGAGGCACATACTGATAAATCAATTCCCCGCTTGGCCCGACGATCCGATCGATGATGTGAGCAGGCATCCTCACGCCGTTATTGTCAAAAGAAGCATACGCATCAGCAAGTATCAGCGGAGAGATGCCAGGCGTCACGTTGCCGAGGGCGATCGTCAAGTTTTGGTTTGCGGGACTCGACAAATTAATGCCTGCTTTTTCTGCAAAAGAAATACCTGTTTGAATTCCTATCTGATCCAACAGCCAAACTGCAGGTGAATTCCACGATTGCGACAATGCCCAGCGAAGTGTCACATAACCATTTACCGTCGGATGGGTCTCCCAGTCGTGAACAGTATAAGAGCCAAAAGACAATTGATTGTTTTTCCCGTCCAGCAGTGCGGATCCAGCGTTCCACTTACCTGTCTGAATGGCTGGTCCATAAACAATCAGTGGCTTCATCGCTGAACCAGGTGAACGTTGCGTGTCTGTCGCATAGTCAAATCCGCGAAACGAATACTGTCCTTGTTTGCCTCCCACCAGAGCCATGATGCCTCCAGTATGAGGGTCAAGGAATACCGCAGCTCCCTGTATTTGTTCCGTAGCTCCGCTCAGCCGCGGGGGATAGTTGTTAGGATTGTTCACCGCGTTATATGCAGACAACTGCAATTTGGGATCAAGCTCCGTATAAATCTTCACGCCGCCTTGGGTGAGCAGCTGGGTACTAAGATGAATATTTTCAAGTTCCTGGTATAAATAATCCCGATAATAGGCGTACTGTGCAGGAATACCAGTCCAATTTTGCGTGGCCGCATGCAATTGAAGTGGAAGTTTCTGTGTTTTTACCATTAACGAATACGAAATGTAATGCTGCTCATACATGCGTTGCAATACCAGGTTGCGCCTGGCAATCGCAAGCTGGGGATTCACCAGTGGATCATAAAGCGATGGTGCCTGCGGCAAACCGGCGAGAAGCGCCGATTGCGCCAGGGTCATCTGCTTCATTTGGCTGGGGCGAAGGCCAAAATACGCATAGGCTGCTTGTGCAATGCCTGTGGCGCCGTTGCCAAAATACACATGGTTAAAATACATATCTAAAATCTCATTTTTGCTGTATTGCCTCGAGATCTGGATAGACAAAAAAAGTTGTTCGATCTTCCGCTGGATGGTTTTGGCATGGCTTAAAAACACGACATCCGCTAGTTGTTGCGTAATCGTGCTTGCCCCCTGCGCAGCCTGCCTATGTAATAGATCGTAATAGGCCGCACGCAAGTAACCCTTCACACTGAACCCGAAATTATGGTAAAAATTAGCATCTTCAGTTGCGATGAGCGCTTTTTGAACATTATTCGGAATTTGCGTTAGTGGAACAGGATCCACTCCCGCAGGTTGTATCTTAAATATCAGGTTGCCATAACGGTCATAGACTTCAGTTGGCAAGCTGGTTTGTTCTATTTTTAGAATATTGAACTTCTGCATGTCGTAGACCCAGACAAATCCAATCACAAGCCCGACAAAAACAACGGCGCTGAAAAAAAACACCCATGCCACTTTCACCCACCGAGGAACTCTTTTCTTCGATGTTTTTGATGCCTGGGTTTTACTATTCGACGTGTTTTTGTTTTGCACAGGCTTACCCGTCTTCTTCATGCCTTACCTCCTTTAATGATGACCCATCTTATTTTAATATAAAGCCCCCTCGTGGTACACTCACTTTAGTACGGATTGAAAAAGCGAGGAGCAGCAAATGTTAGATAAGGAAAAGAAATTTTACCATGCACGCTTCACTTATTACCTTTTTAGCGCCATCATGGCTATTTCACTGATCGGCGTGATCCTTGGAGTGATCATTGTCTTTTTCAGTCAAAGAGCAGGGGTTACTCTGATCGCCTATGGTCTCGTAATCGCCTTTATCGTGTCATCTTTTTATTTTATTTCGAGAACCAGATTCCTTAAAGCCAAAGTGGCCTTTCAGGCGGTTCAACTTGCAAAAACCAGAGGCCCTGGAAGTACTTCTCCGGAATAGAGTTAAAATTCACCTTATTATATAATAGTTTTTGAATCATGAAGACAAGGAGGGAAAGGAATACTTTATTCCTCCTGCCTATGTTTAAGCACTGGTTATTGCATATGGGGCGCGTGCAGGTGATGGCAATTGTGCTCAGTGTGGTGATTTTTTTACTCGCTATTCGCACTGGGGCCAATTCGGATGTAGCGTCACTGGAGCTTCGCGAAGCCGCCCAGGTCACGGTGATGGTCAACCGTCAAAAATACACGTTTGTCAGCACACTCGCAAACCAATCACACCAGGTACTGCTTCGCGTCCCGGCGTTTAGTCAATTGCCTGAACTGCACAACGGATGCGAAGTGACGAGCTTATCCATGCTTTTATCAGATACGGGAAAGTACGTGCCAAAAACGACACTGGCGACTGCAATTCAAAAAGATACTACCCCACTAACGCTAAACAGGAACGGGCAAATCGCCAGGTGGGGCAATCCGGATTATGGATTCGTCGGAAGTGTTTCAGGCAATGCGCCGGGGTATGGAGTGTACCATCGGCCGATTGCTGAACTCTTAAACAAGATCGAACCCGGTCAGGCGCTGGACTTAACAGGAAGCTCATTTGAAAAAGTGCTTTCGATGGTCGCCTCAGGAAGACCCGTCATTGTCTGGACTACACTCGATTTTGCACCCGTAAAAAGTTGGGTGACGTGGCAGAGCCCAGAGGGCATGGTCCGTGCCACCATGTATGAACATACAGTACTGCTTGTAGGGTTCGACAAAACCCATCTTTTTGTCAATAATCCCCTGACAGGAATCCAGGCTGAATCTGTCCCTATCGGACCATTTCGAGAAAGTTGGATACAAATGGGGAGACAAGCAGTGACGGTAAAAAATAAGAAGGTGTGAAATGAACCATCCTAGAATTTCTTGTATCATTCCTACCTATGAGCGCCATGCCTGGCTCACGGAGTGCCTGCAGGCGTTGGCTGCAGATCCATATGATAATAAGGAAATCATTGTGATCAACGACGGCGGCTCAAGGCCTGAGGAACATTTACCCTTAGAAAATTTGCCTGAGGTCAAATGGATACATATGGAGGACAATCAAGGGCATGTGCGTGCGCGCAACGAAGGACTGAATCATGTCAGTGGAGACTATATTCTTCTTTGCGATGATGATGACCTTTTAATTCCGGGTCACGTATCAAGAATGATTCAGTTGGCAATTGACCATCCACAGGGCATTTGGCGGGCCGATGCAGAAATAGTCCTGTACAGTCAATCGCAAGACCGCCGCAAACCTCTGACAAGGCGGCCATTTGCGATGGATTTTGATCCCCGGTTACTGAGGAAATACAATACAATCATTCCTTCTGGCATACTATATCCCTCCCATTTTCACGACAAATGGGGACTTTTTGATGAAACAATGGAGGATTATTGGGATTGGGACTTTTTCCTGCGAATGTCCGCCCATTACCCTGTTTATCGAATGCCTTATGCCAGCGTCCTTTACCTGGTCAGTGACACGGGAAACAACCTGTCCGCAAAACAGGACCGCATGCAGCAGTCCCTTCAAGGATTGATCCAAAAACATGACCTTGGCGAATTGCCGGTCGGGTCCTTCCCGATCATGCTTGACGATCCCGCCCTTCGCAGCTATTGGCAGCCTACAACAACGGTATGGTCAGGCCATCTAGGCCGATGGGAAAACCTGGCGGACCCCTCCAGTGGTTTTTGATAAAAAATGACGCCCATCCCATACCTCTTTATAACGCAAGCGTTACTATCGAATGGGATGGGCGTAATCTTCCGGTTCGAAGATTTTAACACTCTATTCCAGAGTCAGCAGCAAATCCCCTGCCTGTACAAAGTCGCCGACTCGTACCGCCAGTTCCTTTACCCTGCCTTGCCTTGGCGCTTGAATCTGTACTTCCATCTTCATCGCTTCTGTCACGAGTAAAAACTGGCCTTGCACTACTTTTTCCCCTTCGTCAACCATAATGCTGACCACACGCCCTGACATCGACGCGCCCACTTCCCGCTCATCATCAGGATTCGCCTTGCGCCTGCGCTCGACGTGGCTTGATTCAGATTTGTCCAGTACCTCCAGTTCCCGCGGTTGGCCATTGAGTTCAAAAAAGACCACACGGGTCCCGTCGGGCCGTGGTTGTGAGAGGGAGATCATTTTGATGATCAACGTTTTTCCTGAATCGATTTCTACGTTCACTTCTTCACCAGGTCTCAACCCGTAAAAGAACGTAGAAGAATCAAGCACAGACAAATTGCCATACTCATCTTTGCTTCTGATAAAATCCAGATACACCTGCGGATAAAGCGCATACGACACTACATCTCTTGAAGTCACGATGCGCTTGGCCTTGTCATTGAGTTCCTTAGTGAGCGCTTCAAAATCGATGGGGTCCATCATCAATCCCGGACGGACAGTTAACGGTTCACGACCCTTTAACACCGCTTTTTGCAACCACTCCGGGAAACCGCCCGGCGGTTGACCCATATACCCCATAAAGTAATCGACTACCGATGCCGGGTAATCATAGTCGTTCACTTTTTGTTTCAACGTTTCCGCTGTGAGATGATTCTGAACCATGAAGAGGGCAAAATCGCCAACCATTTTAGATGAAGGCGTCACTTTGACGATATCGCCAAGCATGTCGTTCACTTCACGATAGGCTTTTTTTACCTCTTCAAACCGCTCACCAAGCCCCATGGAATCGGCTTGTTTTTGCAAATTGGTGTATTGTCCTCCCGGCATTTCATGTTCATAGATATCAGGGGCCGCCGATTGAAGTCCACTTTCAAACGGTGCATAAATCGATCGCACCGATTCAAAATACTCGCTGAACATTCCTAATTTGGCGAGTGAAATCCCTGTATCCTGAGGACTGCCTGCCAGTGCGCCTGCCACCGCTGCCATGTTCGGTTGTGAGGTCAGCCCCGAGAGTGATGTCATGGCCACATCAGCAATATCCAACCCTGCCTCAGCAGCCTTCAGAATAGTCGCCACCCCTGTGGCCGCGCTGTCATGTGTGTGCAAATGAATAGGTAAGCCTACGTGTTCTTTCAACGCCTTGACGAGCGTATATGCCGCATAAGGCTTTAAGAGCCCTGCCATATCTTTAATCGCAAGTACCTGAGCGCCTGCTTTTTCTAACGATTGGGCCAGGTCCACGTAATAATCTAATGTGAATTTCGTCCGCTTTGGATCGAGAATGTCCCCAGTATAGCAAATGGCCGCTTCCGCAATCTTGCCGTTTTCCCTGACGCGTTCAATCGATAATTGCATATTAGGCAGCCAGTTCAGGCTGTCAAAGATGCGAAACACATCGATCCCCGCGAGCGCTGCATCGTCAATGAATCGCTTGACCACATTGTCCGGATAATTGCGATAGCCTACCGCATTGGCACCTCTTAATAGCATTTGAAATAGGATGTTGGGGATTTTCTCCCTCAGTTTTGCCAGTCGTTCCCATGGATCTTCCCGCAGAAAACGCATCGCCGTATCAAAGGTTGCTCCCCCCCACATCTCCAATGAAAAAAACTGCGGGGTTTCATGCGCGTATACTTCCGCGATTTTTAAAAGGTCAAAGGTTCGCATTCTCGTTGCCAGTAAAGACTGGTGCGCATCGCGCATCGTCGTGTCTGTCAGCCAAAGTCGACCTGTTGATTTTAAGTGGTCCAGTAAGCCGGTTAACCCTTTTTCTTGAAAAATCGTCCGTGTGCCCATCTGAGGCTTATCTTGCCAGGAATAGCGTGGAAGTTTCGGAAAAGACACTTGTGGTTTTTTCATGCCAGGCTTTACTCCGTCCGAACCGTTGACTGTCACTTCTCCAATGTACTTCAAGAGTTTCCCACCGCGGTTTTGGCGTTTCCGAAAAACGAAGAGTTCCGGATGTTCCTCCACGAAGTTGACGGTGCACTGGCCCTCCAAAAAATCCTGATGACGAATCACATTGTCGAGAAACTGAATATTGGTCTTTACACCGCGAATGCGGAATTCTTCAAGCGCTCTGCGAAGTTTGGAGACAGCCTGATCAAAATTGAGCGCCCATGCCGACACTTTTACTAATAGCGAATCATAATACGGGAGAATTCTCGAACCGTGAAACCCATTGCCGCCATCCAACCTTACGCCAAATCCGCTCGCCGAACGGTATGCCACGATGCGTCCTGTATCCGGCAGAAAGTTGTTTTCCGGATCTTCCGTAGTGACCCTTGCTTGTATGGCATAACCGCGTTTGGTAATGCTCGTCTGGGAGGCAATCCCGATCTCCGGATCAAATAGGTGTTTATCGGCGGCAACTTGTATCTGGGATTGAACGATATCGATGCCCGTAATCATTTCCGTTACGGTATGCTCCACCTGTACCCGTGGATTCACTTCGATAAAATAAAAATTCCCGCTGGCGTCCAGTAGAAATTCCACGGTACCTGCGTTGTAGTAACCTACGCTTTTCATCAAATTCAGCGCCGTCTGGCATATTCGATCGCTCAACTCTTTGGACAGCATAGAGGGAGCCATTTCCACTACTTTTTGATGGCGCCGTTGCACTGAGCAGTCGCGCTCAAAAAGGTGCACGATATTGCCGTGTTTGTCGCCAAGGATCTGGACTTCAATGTGTTTTGGATGCTCCACCAGCTTCTCCACGTACACGCTGGATGCGCCAAAAGAAGCTTGTGCCTCTGAACTGGCGCGGGCAAATGCATCCTCCAGGTCCTGTTCATCACGAACCACACGCATGCCCCGTCCTCCGCCTCCGCTAATGGCTTTTAACATCAACGGATAGCCATTCTCTTGTGCAAAAGCCTGAGCTTCTTTGACATCGACAGGGCCCTCACTTCCCGGAACCACTGGTACACCCGCAGCAATAGCGGTTTTTCTAGCGGCCACTTTATCTCCAAAAAGCATGAGGTGATCTGCACTAGGCCCAATAAATACAATGCCTGCTTCTTCACATGCCTTGGCAAATTCGGGATTCTCAGAGAGAAAGCCATACCCGGGGTGGATAGCATCGCAGTCTTGACGTCGAGCCAAATCGATGATTCCCGGGATGTCCAGATAGGCTTCAATCGGCCCCTTGTTTTCGCCAATCAGGTAAGCCTCATCCGCCTTATAGCGATGTAGTGAGAGACTGTCTTCTTTCGCATAGATGGCGACTGTGCGAATCCCTAATTCCGTACAAGCCCTGCAAATCCGGATGGCAATTTCGCCCCGATTGGCCACCAACACCTTTTTGAATTTCATAACTCCACTCCCTCTTGTTATCTCTATGATCTCTATATTGTAACTAAGTTTTTTGCAAATTTCGTAATAATTTCGACGCCTGTCTCCGTCACTACCACGTCGTCTTCAATTCTTACGCCAAACTGATCAGGCAAATAAATGCCCGGTTCCACAGTAAACACCATGCCTGGCACCAGTTCTAATTCGTTTCCACCGACGATACTGGGAAATTCGTGGACATCAAGCCCCAGACCATGTCCCGTGCGATGAGTAAAAAATTCGCCATACCCCGCCTTTTCAATGACATTCCTCGCTGCCTTGTCCACATATTCCGCAGTGACCCCAGGTTTAATCGACTGCAGAGCAGTAGCTTGTGCTTCCTGCACTACGTGATATACTGCTTTCGCCTTTTCGCTCAGTTCGCCAAAAGCAAGGGTCCTCGTTGTATCCGCCGCATAACCTGCTACCATGGCGCCGTAATCAAAGACCACCAAATCGCCGCTTTGCACCTTCCTGTCACTCGGCATACCGTGCGGCAACGCTCCCCTTGGCCCAGAGCCCACAATCGTCCCAAACGGCGCACCTTCAGAACCCAGTTTACGCATCTGATACTCCAGTTCTGCCGCCAATTCCGTCTCTGTCATGCCCACCTGAAAATGTGGCAATGCTTGTTGCAGTGCCACATCTACGATATTTGCAGCCTGTTTGAGCGCATTCAATTCATCATCGTCTTTGATCAAGCGAAGGCGTATCACCAGTTCCTCAGCTGAAGTTAAAGAGGTTACCCCAGCTGCAGTGAGCATCTGTATTTCAAACCAACGCAAATTTAAGGGTTCCACCGCCACTTTTTGCGGACTGTGCAACCCCAGTTCGGCAACAAATTGTGAGAGGGCCAGAGCGGGACCTTCCACATCGCCGTAAGTCACGACTGTTTTATAGTGAGAAGAGTCAGGAATGCCTTCTGCTTCTAATTTGGGCAGCAGTAGTACTGCCTCTCCCTTTAAATTCAGGCCAAAAAGGGTCAAACGTTCACTTTGATGTGCTCTGATCCCGGACAAATAATACATACTCGCTCCCGGGGCAAATATGGCATGAGAAAACCCGCCTGTTTCAAGTGCTTTTAGCAGGCGCTGTACACGTGATCTATTCAAAACGCTTCCCCCCTACATGTTTTAATTGCTGATCACTGTGAAATAGGCAAGTGCTGACAAGCCATTATAGGATACATTGACCTTTGCAAAGCCTGGTGTCAAGAACGTCACTTGACTTCCCTGCCATTTCGCCGCCACATTCGTCGACCATACTGATTTATTTGCCACATTAGTGGTGACTCCCTGATGTGTATAATTGGCGCTCAAGCGAATCGGAACCCCTATCTTCACCGTAAGTCCTGTTGATGGCCTAGGAATGACGAGCGAACTGCCACTCTGGACATCCGTCACATCAAACGAAGCCACCTTGGTCACGGGATTGATGGCAATGTGGGTCACATTCATTCCTAAATATTGCCCGTTCCACAACTGGTTCGATGGCTTGCTTTGTGAGGTGAACCGATTATTGCCATTGCTGGGATAAGCGTCCTGATAAGTGCCAACATCCCCTTCCGGCTGCAAAAGATCATTCGTATTCCCTGCGCTCATAATGGCAATGTCATAGTGATGAGTTTGGTTCTGACTCGGGGCATTCAACACATCGTTGGTCCAGTCATAACTGCTTGGCATCACTTCAGTGGCGTCGATTCTCCATATAAATACTCCCGTATCCGGAATAGCCACATCAACTCCCACCGCCTCTTCATTGGACAAGAGAAAATACTCCTTGCTGAAATTTAGTGGATTGAGCTGATAGACCACAGGAGAAGTTTCCAGCGGTGGGAGCGAAACACCTGTTTCGCTTTCTGTGATCGCCACAGGTTTTACCCATCCCAAATAAATCAAGGAATAAGGGTCTAATCCAGCAGGTTGTTCTCCAGAAGGAAAGCCATTCCAATTACCTGTTCCCATTAGGGAAAATGGCCCCACACCTTGCCCCGCATTGGCTGAATTGGACACGTCATAGACGTCCATCAAACCCAGTAAATGGCCGAACTCATGAGCAAGCACGCCAAGTGTCACCGGATTGCCTGAGGAATCGTCAAGTTCAGGCACCAGATCATAGGCGTTCACCAAAGCAACGTCGTTTGGTAGCGATGTCCTTTCCTTTGATCCGCCAAATAATATGGTAGGTTTTTGCCGATCATTTAGCGGTACGACAATAGGATATTGCAAATTGGACTCTACTGGCCAAATCAGATTTTTGTTATTTGGTTCCACATCGGCGCCAAAGCCGCTGAATACAATGGCCAGGTATGGAATTTGGCCGTTTTTAACGTAAGGCTTAAAATTAAAATGATCCTTTACCAGTTGACTGATCACATCCGAAACGATCCCGTCATCATTGTTAGGAAAATTCCCGCCCGACCCGTTTTCTGTCTTCGCATAATAGGATTCTGGATGAGGTAATGGCAAAAATTTACCCGGATGCAGTGGATCCCCCACCACTTGTCCTGTCAATTGCAATTGTCCGTAAGACACCTTGCGATAATAACTTGCCACCGATTGGTGCGTACCAAAGTACAAATTCTGGTATACAGATATCGGCTTTGTGGCGGGTGTCCCCGAAAACGACGCGCATACCACCAGCAACGACACTTTCTTCACCTGCCCACTTCCCGCCGATGTTCGATGGGGATGACGAACATGCGCAGTAGTTGGATTTTTCACCGTCTCATGTGATGTATGTACTGATGTTTTCATGGCATTAGTAGAATAAAAAGGATAGATGACGAGGGTCATCATCGCTAATCCAAATACCGCCACGAACCTGACTTTTTTGAAAAACCAAAGACCCACAAACACTCCCCCAGTGCTACTAATTATAGCATGATAGTAAAAAAACACGGCGCACCATTTTGGCTCCACCGTGTCTTTCCGGTCTATTCATTGTGATGATTTCCTTCAAATCTGTTTAAGATCTTCGATCAATGCATGAGCCGCACTTTCTCCTACTAGATGGAATATGCGCCGAAATTCCCCTTCCAAACTGCACTTGCGCTCTTCTTGTACATACTTAAGAAAATCAGAGATTGAACCATATTCCAAAATCAATTCCTGACATACCTTAGCATTTTCCACCGTTGCAATCACTTTGCGGGAATTCTTGATGATTGGGGAGTCCTTTTCCAACAACTTTTCAATATCCACCGCATCAAAAGCCGCCACTTTCGCGATGGAAAACCCACAAAAAACCTGCTGGAAATTAGCCCATTTGCGTTCCACGACACCGCGGTGAAATCCTGTATAAAAAACCACTTTGGTCAACATCTCAAAAAAAAGGTCATCCGACTGACAGTTCACCGACACCATGACACTTTCCATGAATATTCCTCCACCAAGAAAGGGCCCTTCTCGTTTCTCGGTACCTATGAAAAAGCATATGGCATCAAGCAAATTTTCGCGATGCTGTTTCGTAAATTATTATACGGATGGTAAATGTATCACGTCATTATTTGATGAAATTAAAACAAACGTTTACCTTGCTTTCTCATTTTAGCAACGGAATGCCGCTTTTTTTTCCATGCAAGCGCCAAAATCGCAGATATGGCAAGAATAATCCACAGGTAACTCGCTGGTCCTATGATCTCCGATTCATAAGCAGGTTCAAAGGTCAATGTACTCGGTGTATGGCCATCAAGCGTAACAAACTCACCGTCAGCGGCAAATTTGGGAGAATTCGCAGGAATCGTGACATACTGGTAGGCATCATAGAATTTCATAGCACCGTTTGGGTCCGCGCCCCCATAGCGCCAGTCGCCAATCACCGATTGGCCAATGGTCACCTGACGAAGAAACGGATTAGTGGGCTGAAAAGGATTAATAGACACAAATACCCATAAACCAAATGCAAGAACAGCACCCGCTGCCAACAAAATGAACAAAAACGACCCCGGTGCCCGCTTCTTGACATGCAAAAAGCTTTTTCGCACCTTATCGCCTCCATACACCTGTATATGCTCGCAATCACTCTCATTAACAGCGTATGAATGCAACGGGTCGATCATTCGTACTTGTTTTGTTTTTGCTATTACTCTTCTTTCATCACCATAGCGGCCAGTCTTTCCACAGCCTGATCCCCGTCTGTTCCACTCGCCCGTAGCGTAATCAGCGCACCGTGGGGGATAACCAGAGACATCACACCCATAATACTTTTTGCGTTGACTGATTTCCCGTCTTTCTCCAGAAAAACCTCGCTGCTGAACTTATTCGCTTCTTGCACAAACAAAGCGGCTTGACGGGCTTGCAAACCAGATTTTAAATTAACTGTTGCGGTACGCTCTGCCACAGAATGCTCCCCCTATACAACAAACCTATTTTAAAAAAATTACTTTGTGAATACACTTTTATTATCACATTATAGCAGAGCATTGAAAGCCTGACTACGATTCCTGAAGCTTTCGCTTTTCTGCACGAATCTTTTTTGCAATTTCATCTAATTTTCTCAGGCGGTGATTGAGTCCTGATTTACTGACTTGCTCTGGAAGCACCTCACACAGTTCTTGAAGCGTGATCTCAGGGTATTGCAGTCGTTTTTCCGCCACCACCTGGAGCTTTAGCGGCAATTTGTCGAGTCCCATTCGCTCTTCGATCAATTTGATGTTTTCAATTTGGCGAACTGCAGCCGAAATAGTTTTGTTAAGGTTGGCGGTTTCACAATTGACAAGGCGATTGACTTGATTGCGCATCCCCTTTACAATTCTCACTTCTTCGAAGTGCAGTACCGCCTGGTGCGCGCCGATCAAGCCAAGAAACTCGACGATTTTCTCTCCTTCCTTCAAATAAATAATATGCCCCTTTTTTCGTTCAATCGACTTTGCATGCAGTCGAAACTCATCAAAAAGCTGAAGTAAGTGGGCTGATTGTTCGCTGCTTTTGTTTGAAATTTCAAGGTGGTAGGTGTGACTGTCTGGATCGTTGACAGAACCGCTTGCCAAAAATGCGCCTCTCATGTAAGACTTTCGGCAACATTGCTGATCGGTGCTGCTAGTTGGAATGGCGGAAACCATTACGCCGTCTTGCCAAAGATCTATTCGCTTTAAGAACGATTCCACACCATTTCGCATGCGAATCATATACACGTTGTTTTTTTTCAGACGCATTTTTTTTTGGACCAGTACTTCAAGAGGTCCGTTAAACGAGCTTCTCAATAGGGTATACGCTCTTCTTGCAATCGCCGCGTTTTCAGTAGACAGATCCAGTACGTAGCCATTTTCCCAATCGTGTAGCGTTCCGCAATGTTGAATCAATGCCGTCAATTCTGCATATTCACAACAAGGTTTGTTTGCTACCTGGGTGAGTTCTTTTTTAGTCCTAGATGCAAAGGACAAATCCGTGTACCTCCTTCCCAAATTTCTGCAGGAGAAGTTTATGCTCGGTGCTCTCTTCCGATGAGGGCGAGTATTTGCATGGCCACGAGATCAGGGTCATGTCGGGCATACTTTGACTCTTGCAAAAAATCCCGAGCAATCACAGTTAACCCCAGTTTATGCAATTTTTCAACATCTACCATCACTGGATGTGCATTCTGCGCCACATATTGTTGCAATAACGCATCAGGTATCATCGCGGAATTTACGATAATCATATCAAAAAGCCCTTCTCCCACATGACGGTAGATGGCCTCCACGTGGTCTGATGCACTGTAACCGTCTGTTTCCCCCGGTTGTGTCATGACATTGCAGACAAATATAACCTTGGCCTTTGAAGCCCGGATAGCTTCAACGAGACCAGGCACCAAGAGATTAGGCATGATGGATGTATACAAACTACCAGGTCCAATGACGATCGCATCCGCATCCGCAACGGTTGCCAGCACTTCTGGCAATGGCTCTACGGAAGAAGGGTGGATTTCAATTTTTTCCACCGGCTTATTCACTAGAGGGATTTGCGATTCTCCATGAACTTTGGTGCCGTCCCGGAACACCGCCGAGAGGGTGAACGCTTGTTTCGCTACTGGCATTACCGTTCCCCTTACGGCCAAAACCCGGCTTGTCTCGCGAATGGCCGACTCAAAATCCCCTGTAATGTGTGTCATCGCGGCTAGAAACAGATTTCCAAAGCTATGACCGCGTAGCCCTGTCCCGCCATCGAAACGATATTGGAGCAAATCCGCCAGTAGTGGCTCCGTATCGGCTAGTGCAATCAAACAATTGCGGATATCTCCCGGGGGTGGAATGAACATCTCTGACCTCAGTCGTCCGGAGCTTCCTCCATCGTCTGCCACCGTCACGACAGCAGTGATGTCCACGTCCAAATGCTTTAAGCCGCGCAGGAGCACTGGTTGACCAGTTCCACCACCTATGACTACCACTCTCGGCCTGCGGGCAATCTGAATAGCCTGGAGTTTGGACCTAGCCCGATCCCGCAAGAACAGGAGACCAAGCACCACCACGCTAAAAATGACACATAAAATCCCGATGAACCACCATCTGATTCTCTGGGATTCTATGCTTAAATTGGCAAGTAATAGCCCTGCGCCAAACACAAGCAGATATAGGGCCCACTCTTTGGCGTGTTTTTTCATGGTTCATAATCCTTCCCGACATCCCGGTGTACGACAGAGACAGGAAACTCCGCCTGAAGATGACCGCGCAAATGCTCAGCAATCGCGACAGAGCGATGTTTGCCTCCGGTGCAACCAATGCCGATGATCACTTGAGGCTTCCCTTCATTGATATATTGAGGAATCAAAAAATCAATCAGTTCCAGCCACTTTTTGATAAACGCATCTGTGGTCGGCCATTTCATCACGTAATCATAAACTTCCTGGTCCTGACCCGTGCGCGGGCGCAATTCCTCAATATAATATGGATTCGGCAAAAACCTCACATCAAACACCAAATCCGCATCAATCGGTATGCCATACTTAAAACCAAATGACAGGATATGCACTGAAATACCAGGCATATTCGCAATTTGACGAAATTTGTTCTCGAGGAGATCGTGAAGTTCAGCAGGTCGAAGGCGACTAGTATTAATCACCATATCCGAACGTTCCCGTACTTCACTGAGTATCTTGCGTTCCCGTTCTATTCCATCGGTAATGCGCCCGCTGTCCGGCGCTGACGGGTGCTTTCTTCTCGTCGCTTTATACCTACGCACCAGCGTCTCATCATCTGCTTCCAGATACAAGATGTGGTAATCAAGTTCTGGGTGATCATCGAGTTCCTTTAATGCATCAAACAGTGCACTAAAAAACTCTCCTCCACGCAAATCGCAAACGAGCGCCACTTTTCTTACAGAACCGCCCGGTTGTCGTACCAATTCGCTGAACTTGGGAATGAGCGCCGGTGGCAAATTATCCACGCAAAAATACCCCATATCCTCAAGAAACTGAATGGCCACCGATTTGCCGGCGCCTGACATTCCTGTAATGATGAGCATTTGCACTTGATGGGGCATCGCTCGCTTCTCCTTACTATTCATGTTAAAACGTCAATTTACCAGCTCCGACCACTCCAGCATCATTGCCCAGAAGTGCCGGTACAATACGGACCACTTCTACTACTCGAGGCAGTGCATAACGAATAAACGCCTTGCGAAGAGGAACAAACAGGCCATCGCCTGCCTTTGCCACTCCTCCGCCGATGATAATGATCTCAGGATTGATGAGATCGGCAGCCATGGCAAGTCCTCTTCCTAACATTTCCGCGGCTTTTGTCACCACTGTTTCAGCAAGTTCATCCCCTGCGGCCGCGGCATCAAATATCTCTTTTGTAGAAAGTTCCACTGACGACAATGAAGTAGGCACTCCATTTTCAATTCCTTCGCTAGCCATGCGTAAAATTCCTGTCGCAGAAGCAAACGTTTCAAGGCAGCCTTTTCGTCCGCAATTGCACGGAGCGCCATCCGGGTCCATCACAAAGTGTCCCAATTCGCCGCCCATATGATTAGTTCCCGACCAAATTTTTTGATTGAAAACAATGCCTCCACCGACGCCTGTTCCCAGTGTGACACAAATGGCACTGTTTGTACCACGCCCTGCTCCCACCCAAGCTTCACCAAGCGCAGCCGCATTGGCGTCGTTGTCCATGAATATCGGCAGTTGCAGTATCTTCTCAAGCGGCTCACGAACGCGAACCTGTTTCCAACCGATATTGATGACCTCTACCGCCATTCCAAGGCGTTCATCAATAAATCCCGGGATCCCAATCCCAACACCCGCAATCGATGTCATTGGCACCTCGCTAAGTTGAGCGAGATGCCTGACAAGTTCTGCAATTCGCTCGAGGATACTTTCTGAGCCTAGTTCCCTCAAGGTAGGAATTTGTTCTTTGACAACAATATTACCTTGCTCATCAATGAGCGCACCTTTTATGTACGTTCCACCCAAATCGATTCCTATCGCTTTTTTCATGAATACACACTCCATAGACTTTTCAGTCGAACTATACCGCAAACGCAAAAGATCAACAAGCAAAAAAAAAAACGTAACGAAGCGCTGTCGCAACGTCACGCAAATTCAATCATCAAAAGGGGGTCAAATGTGTTACAAGATCATAATAGAAGAAATAGATTTCAGTTGAGTTACGATCAGTTAAAGATCAAGTTACGAAATAGTATCTTCCAAAAGTTCGAAAAAATTAGGAAACGTCTTCTGCGTGCATCCGGGATCTTCAATCACCGTTCCAGGTACCTTTAGCCCTAAGACGCTAAACGCCATGGCGATGCGATGGTCATCATATGTTTTGACAGAA
The DNA here is from genome assembly GCA_021785975.1 of Bacillota bacterium. GTDB lineage: Bacteria > Bacillota > Bacilli > Alicyclobacillales > SLC66 > JAJZCL01. Next base: position 17,293 of record JAJYOE010000020.1, read on the forward strand.
ACCCCCTGATTCAAAGATGACTCTGGATAGACGGTCAACCCATCCTCGGATTCGTCGACGCGCACTCCAAATTTCCTCAATTCTTTCACACAGGCTTGTATACGGTCCGTTTCCTTAATTCTCACGTTGGCAACGTTATAAATATGTACAGGTTCAGACGCAAACGGCGCGATGGCCGCAAGTGTGGGTACCATGTCCGACATATCGAACAGGTCTGCATCTATCCCCGTTAATTGCCCTTGCGGGCCAGTTAGTTCAATATAGTTGGAACCATAGACCACTTTGCAACCCATTTTTTCAAGCAATCCCGCAAATTTCGTGTCCCCTTGAAGCGATTGTTCGCCGAGCCCCTCAACGCGGATAGTGCCACCACATACTGCGGCCACAGCGAGAAAATAAGAGGCACTCGATGCGTCTGGCTCGATCAAGTACTCACTTTTTGCCTGATATTGGCTAGGTTCAATGTGATAAAAACCGTCTTCTTCCGTCACGCTCGCACCGAATTGTTTCATCATTTCGACTGTCATCGTCACGTATGGCGCAGAAACGAGTTCCCCTTCCACATACAAATCAACAGGGCCATTTGCATAAGGAGCAGCAAGTAACAATCCAGAAAGATATTGGCTGCTTTCCTTGCCTCGAATTGATATTTTGCCACCAGGAAAGCCGCTTGATTCGATCAATATCGGTGGACACCCCGTGTGGAGTTCATCAATGGCTGAAATGCCCACTTGCTGTAGCGATTGGAGCAGCGCCGCGATCGGCCGCTCCCGCATACGCTGAATGCCGTCGATGCGGTACCTACCTTCGCCTAGACTCGCAAAAGCGGCTAAAAACCTCGCGCTGGTGCCGGAATTCCCGACGAACAAATCAATTCCCTGCGGATGATGCAACGGATCGAGCCCTGCCCCCATTACAGAAATTTGATGGCGGGATTCATCCGTAACCACGTCATACCCCAGTCTTCGTAAGGATTCAATAAAATACCTGCTGTCATCGGAAAAAAGGGCACCCTTTAATACGGTTTGACCGCGTGCGAGTGCTGCGATCGGCAGCGCCCTATTGGTCATGGATTTTGAGCCGGGCACTCTCACGAATCCTTTCACTGGATGCTTGCATACTGGCACTTGATAAGTGGAGCCTAATTTCTTTTCTTCTAGTTTCTTTGCGCTTTTTTCAGCCATTCCCTCACATCTCCCGAACGCTTGGTCCATTTCTGACGATCAAAGTATTCCAATAAGGCTACCGCATACTTGCGGCTAGTCGAAAGGGCATCTCGGAAATCCGCCAGGCTGAATGCCCCTTGAGCTGCATAAAGCTTCTCTGCCACACCCTCCGCGCTCAGTATCGCTTCTTTAGTCATCACGACCTCAGGATTCACCGCCACCACCAAGTCTTCCTGAGTCAACATATGCAACACATTTTTGATCAGCCTGTCTTTTCCCTTTAACTGAAAAAGCTGCTCCATCTCAGCAAGACCTGGAGGCGCGAATGGAGAATCCTGCAACGCTTGCAATACGAGATCATGCATTTTTTTCTCTTCAGCAGAGAGCGGAATTACGCGATCCGCAAACCGCAACCGGTCATTTTCGACGTATAGGTTGCGCTGTGCCACTACCCTTACTAACAGTGGATCCCACCACTTGATATCAATTTTTGCTGCCTTCAGTTCCGATTGGGCGACTGTTTTTGGCATCCATAAATCATAGGGATTTTTTTGAAAATAAGCATTCATGATCTCAAGCCACTTCGATGCCCAATGCTCCAGTACGGCATTTGGAATCCATTCACCGGGTTGACGCCCCGAAACCAGTTTGCCTTCATTAAGAAGGGCTGCCAATTCATTTTCGATATGATCCTGTGATTCTCCGAGCATTATCGCAAGCTCTGCTGCTGATAGGACATGATTATTATTCAGCGCCATCAGGACCCGATCTTCCAGTGAGCCCTGCTCCTTTTTGATAATCCCTTCCTCCACGATGCTTTTATTTCTGCGATGAAGATGCACAGGATGAGGATCAATGACCGTTCCTCCAGCCACTGTCACCATCGGAGAATACGTCCTCAATACAAAGTGATCGCGTGGTTCTACCACCACATCCGCTTCAAGCAACAACTGGGCGACCGCTTCTTCGCCGGCAGGAACCTCAAAACCGTGCAGCAAAAGCACCCTGCCAAAAACCTCTGACGTCCCTATATAAAAACGCACTCGCTCCCTATGACCTAAATGGTGGGCTACTTCTTTCAACATTTGAATCCGGACATCAATTAATCGGGTCGGTTGGTAATAGTGTTCTTCCCCAAGCATCATCCCCCGACGTACTTCACCGCGCATTCCGGTAAGCGCAAGTGCCGCCCGCTGTCCTGCGTAAGCTGCATCCTGATTTTCTCCGTGAACTTGAATAGACCTCACGCGCACCGCATCACCAGATGGCATCAGGGATAGTGTATCTCCCACCTGTACCTTTCCTCTCCATACAGTGCCCGTGATCACGGTACCAATGCCCTGTACAATAAAAGAACGGTCAATCGGCAATCGAAAAGCACCATGGGCTGGACGATGCGGTACGGAGGGCAGTAATGATTCGATGGTTTTTTTCAACAAGTCGATCCCTTGCCCTGTTACAGAAGACACATCGACCATTGGCGCATTCGCAAGAAAACTTCCGGAAAGCTCATCTCGCACTTCCTGGTGGACAAGATCAAGCCACTCCTCATCCACCAGATCTGCTTTGGTGATAGCAATAATGCCGTTCTGAATATGCAACAGCGTCATAATCGCCATGTGTTCGCGGGTCTGCGGCATGACCCCTTCCCTTGCATCCACCACGAGCAGGATAAAGTCCATTCCACCTGCTCCTGCAAGCATGTTGCGAATAAACCGTTCATGGCCAGGCACATCGACAATTCCTATTCGCCGCCCATCCGATAGGACGAGCGGGGCAAATCCAATATCAATGGAAATGCCCCGCTCTTTCTCCTCTATGAAGCGGTCTGTATCAGTCCCGGTCAGTGCCTTGATCAAGGCTGTCTTGCCATGGTCGATATGGCCTGCCGTTCCAATGATGACATAATCCATTCCATCACCTTACTGAGATAACATAATGGCATGCGCCGCATTGGCAAGCGCTTTGGTAGACACTTCATACGATCTTGCTAATACTGCTTGCGGTTCGGTTCTGCCGGCAGTGCGCCTGACCACATATTCAAGCGCTGCCGCCCATACCGCACGCTTTACGATTTTTGGCGGTTCTGAATAAGAAGTTTGCAAAAATCTCAGCCAGACTTCAAATGCCAATTCGACGAGTTCCGGTTCTTGGACCGTTAATCTGGCTTTCACCGTGTGAAAGATGGCAGCAAGCGTTGAATTCCACATAAAAAGCCTCTCATCGCGCAGGGGCAGGCGAAATGAGACCAATTGATCCTTGATCCATACCTGTATTGGTCCGCTCACTGGAAGGAGTTGCAATACAAATACCGCGTTCCAGATCAAATCCTCTGATTGGCGCTGATCCTTCACAAATTCCTTCAGCACGTGAATGGTTTCTTCATCGCGCAAAATGGCAAACGCCTGTAGCGCCTCTCGTTTGGTAGGCCGTGGTCCGTGAATCAATGCAAAATACAAAGAGGAACGCACTCCAGGATCTCGCATCCACGCTCCCGCCTTGGTAAACCGAGACGAACTCTCTGTAGAAGCTGTCCCTTGCGCCCGGACATGAAACGGCAATTGATAGCTGTAACTCAAGAAAATCGGGGTTTTATTAGCTGACGATCGGTCAATTTCCTGCATGAAATGCTCGGCGATCCCGCTATCAGGATCCAGCGCCTGAACTTCCAGCAACCATTGTTTCGCCTGCTTTAATCTGTTCATGTTCACACATGCCGCTGCCAGCGCAAAATACAGGGTAGGATCGTGTCGGTCACCAAACTCGACGAGTTGCAAAAAAATCTGGTAGGCCGCTTTGTGTTCACCCAGAATACCTAGTGTCGTCGCCAGTTTGAAGCCATGGTCAAACTGTAGTGGGTGTATTTTTTTTAAAAGTCCCACCAGTTGCTTGTATTCGTCCTGTTCTTTTCCCCGATACCTGGTAAATACCGCCAGATTGCACAGCGCATGGATGTTGTTCGGCTCAATCTCAAGCACCTGGCGCGTATATTCCATCGCTTCGTCAATATGACCGAGGTAGTACTTGGCGAGCGCCAGGTTGTTTCTTGGCGCAATCGCGAGATGGTCTTTGGTTAGCTCTTGTTCTAGCAAATTGGCCGCTTCATGAAATTTGCCTTCTTCCAGAAGGCTGCGAGGTCTGTCTTTGGTTTTGGAGTTCTCCATTTGTCGCTTGCGGCTTGCACGAAGTATCTCTCCTCCACCGAACTCGTGGATTAAAACATCCAGCATCTCATCGGCATCGCCGGCAAATTCACCCGTCGGATCCACTTCGAGATACTTGACGACGTGCTCTTCCGCAAGTGCATATTCACCGAGATTGGCGTAGTTATTCGCCATATAGAAATAACACTCCGACATATCCGGAGCAATGTCATCCAAAACATTTTGCAAAATTTGATTAGACTCTTCAAAATCGCCCAGTTCCGAAAGTACTCCCGCAAGGTTACAGTGGTTCACCGCATTGGCAGGTTCACATTCCACCGCCCTGCGAAATGACTGCAGCGCACGCGGTAAGTCCTGGCGATTTAAAAACTGAACACCTCTCTCAAAAAAGAAGGCAGCATCTTGCCGAAGTGGTACCACTTTCGGTCGCGGCACCCGTTCATCCACTGAAAATCCCTCCTTTATGACACCCGGGATTAGAAGGAACGGCGTCACTTGAAGTATATCACAGGAGCAAAAAGGTTGTCATGAGCCTTGAAAATTGAAGCGGGTGGACATGTCGACTATAATCAAAGAATATTAAAACAGCGGAAAGGCAGATCATGATGCATTTTTTTAAGGAAAAATTAGCCTCGGCCCTATCGCCGATGGTGGCCGTTGATGCAACCACTTTGCAAGACTGGATTGAAATTCCACCTGACAAACAATTGGGTGACCTTGCCTTCCCTTGCTTTCAGTTGGCAAAAAGCATGCGAAAATCGCCTCAGGCAATCGCCTCCGAACTTGCGCCAAAACTTGATACGGAACCGTTTATCTCCAAATCGGAAGCGGTCGGACCATATGTGAATGTGCACCTGAACAGAAAAGAGGCGGTTTCCTACTGGATCACGCAAATGCAGGAAAACCTTGATTTCTTTACATCAAACGGTGGTCAAAACCAGGCAGTGGCGATTGACCTTTCATCGCCTAACATTGCAAAACCTTTTTCCATGGGGCACCTCCGTTCCACTATCATCGGTACGGCGCTCGCCAACTTGCTTGAATCGGATGGTTATCAGGTGTTTCGCATCAATCACCTTGGAGATTGGGGGACGCAATTTGGCAAGATCATCGTGGCCTATCATCGCTACGGTGAGGTGGAAGCGATCAAAAAGCACCCGATTCAGGAGTTGAACGCCCTGTATGTCAGATTTCATGAAGAGGCGGAAACCAACCCCGCACTAGAAGATGAGGGAAGGGCCGCATTCAAACGATTGGAAGACGGGGACGAAGCGACGCTGGACCTATGGCGCTGGATGGTAAGTGTCAGCATGGAAGAATTCAATCGTACCTATGCCATGCTCGGAACCAGATTTACCCATGTGTTAGGGGAAAGTTTTTATAACGACAAAATGGATTCGGTAGTCAAAGAGTTAAGCGAAAAACACCTACTTACCACCAGTGAAGGCGCGGAAGTCGTGATGCTGGAAGAGGAAAATCTACCCCCTTGCTTAATTCGCAAGTCTGACGGCGCTACCCTCTATGCCACGAGGGATCTGGCGGCAGCCCTTTATCGATATCGGGACCTTGGCGCCACCAGTTTATGGTATGTGGTGGGCGGCGAGCAGCGGTTGCATTTCCAACAACTATTTGCCGTACTTACCCGCATGGGTTACTCATTTGCAAAAGATTGTCGCCACATTGCGTTTGGTCTCATGAAAATCGGCGGCAAAAAAATGTCGACCAGAAAAGGCCAAATCGTGCGTTTGCAAGAGGTATTGGATGAAGCGGTACGGCGCGCCAGAGAAATCATCGACGAAAAAAATCCAGGACTAAAGAGTGCAGATGCTACGGCGAAAGCGATTGGCGTTGGCGCGGTCATCTTCAATGACCTGAAGACCCACCGCATTCACGAGATCAATTTTTCACTGGAACAAGCGGTCGCATTTGAAGGCGAAACTGGACCCTATGTACAGTATACCCACGCCCGTGCCTGTTCATTGCTTCGTAAGGCAGGCCTTTTAACTGGCAATGAATCGACAAACGAGTGGGTAACGTTCACTTTGAACAGTTCGATAGATATTGCAGAGATTGCAGCGTATGAATGGGATGATGTGACCTACGAATTAGTCAAAACCTTATCCTATTATTCAAGCGTCAGACAGCGTGCGATTGACGACTCTGATCCTTCACAAATTGCCAAATTTGTTCTCGATACTGCACAGGCATTCAACCGATTTTATCATGATGTTCCCATTTTAAGCGCCTCTGATCAGGATCGCAGGTTGCGCCTCGTCCTAGTCGATGCGACAAGGATCACCATCTTACGCGCGCTAAAGATCCTTGGACTTGAATGCCCAGTTGAAATATAAATCTACAAAAAAAGGGGCTGTCCCCAAAGTCATAATAATGACTTTGGGGACAG
>JAJYOE010000021.1 GCA_021785975.1 Bacillota bacterium
TCTACGTGGAAGATGTGGTAAATGTCATCGCAAAAGAAAATCCACTCGGCGTGATCGTCCAGTTTGGTGGTCAAACGGCGATTAGTCTGGCCGGACCGCTTGCCAAACGGGGCATTCCGATCCTTGGTACCACTGTGGAAGACATCGACCGTGCGGAGAATCGCGAGCGCTTTGATGAACTACTCTCTGAACTGGATATCGCTCGTCCGGAAGGCAAGGCGGTGACTGGGCTTGACGAGGCGCTGCTTGCCGTTCGCGACCTGCAGTATCCGGTGCTGGTCCGCCCGTCCTATGTGCTAGGTGGGCGTGCGATGCAGATTGTTTACGCTGAAGAGGAATTGCGATCGTACATGCGCGAGGCGACGAAAGTCTCCAAAGAGCATCCGGTGCTCATCGACCGATATTTGCTTGGCACAGAACTAGAAGTGGATGCGATCTCAGACGGGGAGACTGTGGTAATCCCTGGCATTATGGAACATGTCGAGCGGGCAGGCGTCCACTCTGGTGACTCGATTGCCGTGTATCCGGCACAATCGATCACAGATGACCTGAAAAAGCAGATGGTCGATATCACCGTTCGCATTGCCAAGGGGTTGAATGTGATAGGACTTCTCAATATCCAGTTTGTCATTTACGACAATCAGGTCTATGTGCTGGAGGTCAACCCACGCTCTTCGCGGACCGTTCCCTTTCTTAGCAAGGTGACCGGAGTGCCTATGGTCGATTTAGCGATGCACGCCGTGCTTGGCGGTAAATTATCAGAATTAGGATATGTCACGGGACTGATTCCGGAGACTGACCTGGTATCCGTCAAAGTACCTGTATTCTCTTTTGCCAAGTTACGGTCACTTGACGTGACGCTCGGACCGGAAATGAAATCCACCGGTGAGGTCATGGGCACTGACATTAATTTTGCTAAGGCGCTTTACAAGGGAATGGTGGCGGCGGGATTCAAGTTTCCCACGCATGGTTCGATCATCACCACCATCGCGGACAAAGACAAAGCGGAAGCGCTGCCTATTCTTCGTGGTCTCGCATCGCTTGGCTTTCAACTCTACGCCACAGAAGGAACGGCGGCATTCTTGGAGCGGTACGGCATTCACGCTCGCCTTGTCAACAAAATTTCATCCGGAAGTCCATCGCTTCTTGACATGATCCGGCGCGGTGAAGCAACGCTTGTCATCAACACGCTGACAAGGGGCAAAAAGCCCGAGCGCGACGGGTTTCGCATCCGCAGGGAAGCGGTCGAACACGCGATCCCTTGCTTAACCTCGCTCGATACGGCAAAAGCGGTGTACGAAGTGCTGTCATCCATCAGCTTTTCCGCCATCCCGCTCATGCGCTCAGAAGATCGGGGGCGAAACCTTGCCGCGAACTGATGTCGTTTCACAGGAAAAAATTGCGGATGGCCTCTATCGGATGGTGATCAAGTCGCCAGTCGATTTGAGCCAAAGCGCCTATATGCCAGGCCAATTTTTGCATTTTCGCGTCAGTGATTCGATCGATTTCATGCTGCGCCGCCCCATCTCTCTGTGTCTCGCGGATGAAGCGAATAACCTGGTGACCGTGGTGTATAGGGCACAAGGAGAGGGAACGAAGCGCCTCGCCAGATTGACAGCAGGAGATACGGTTGATGTGATCGGCCCGCTTGGCAAAGGGTTTCCCCTTCATGAAGAGAGTAGTGCAACGCTCGTCATCGGCGGTGGAATCGGTGTGCCTCCGCTCCTAGAACTAGCCAAAAAACTGCGAGCAAAAGGCACACGCGTCGTGGCGATCCTTGGTTTTCAGAAGGCAAGTCAGGCGATTTTGATCGAAGAATTCAAGGCGCTTGCAGAGGTATTTATCGTCACGGATGACGGCTCCATGGGGAAAAAAGGGCTGGTGACCGATCTTTTGGATGCTAGCATGACGGATGGGATCTCGCGTTATTACGCTTGCGGCCCCACGCCGATGCTGCGCGCTGTCAAGGAAACGCTTGAACCATCCGGGATTCTAGGATACCTGTCGCTCGAAGAGCGCATGGGCTGCGGAATTGGTTTATGCGCTGGTTGCGTGCACAAGATTCAGGATAATGACGGCGTCCACTACGTGAAGACTTGCAAAGAAGGGCCGGTTTTTGCCGCCGAGGAGGTGGTCTTTTCATGACACCCCATGATGTGGACCTGGCGGTGGAATTCTGTGGGTTACAACTGAAAAATCCGGTGATGCCTGCCTCCGGGTGTTTTTCCTTTGGTAAAGAGATGGAGATGTTTTACGACCTCAATTTACTTGGCGCCATTGTGGTGAAAGCCACCACGCTTGAGGAGCGAATGGGCAATCCTACGCCGCGCGTAGCGGAAACTCCAGCTGGCATGCTCAATTCAATTGGGCTGCAAAATCCGGGAGTGGAGAAGGTCATTCGCGACGAGTTGCCATACTTGAGGAGGTTTTCCTCACTTCCTGTGATCGTCAATGTGGCAGGTACGATGGTGGAAGATTACGTGGCAGTGGTTCACAGGTTGAATGACAGTCAGGACTTTGATGCGATTGAATTGAACATTTCCTGCCCCAATGTGAAATGCGGCGGCATCCAGTTTGGTACGGATCCGGAGATGGCAGCAGAAATGGTCAGCGCGATAAAGGAAGCATCGAATCGTCCGGTGATGGTCAAACTGTCTCCCAATGTGACGAACATCGTGGAGATGGCACAGGCCTGCGAGTCAGCGGGGGCGGATGCCATTTCCCTCATCAATACACTTATCGGCATGCAGATTGACGTGGAAAAAAGGGCGCCGCTGCTTGGCAATGGCATCGGTGGCCTATCGGGGCCTGCCGTCAAGCCTGTGGCGCTGCGTATGGTGTACGAGGTGGCGAGCAGTGTGAATGTCCCTGTCATTGGCATCGGGGGTATTTTTACCGGGAAAGACGCGATTGAATTTTTGATGGCAGGCGCGAAAGCCGTGCAGGTAGGGACGGCGAATTTTACGGATCCTTACGCCATTCCACGTATTGTTGACGAAATCAAGGACTGGTGCGTGGCGCACGGGGTGAAGCGCATCGACGAACTGATCGGTGCAGCGAATCCGATGAGCAGGAGGAGGGGATAGCGTGGAGATGTCGCAACAAGTGCCGGTGTTTGTCGCGCTCGACGTGGATCATGCAGATAAAGCGAGACAGGTTGTCCAAACGCTTGGTGATGCGGCCACTTACTACAAGGTAGGGCTGGAACTCTTTCTCGCAGCGGGAAGCGGCTTTGTGACAGAACTCGTTGACCAGGGCAAGCGGATTTTTCTTGACCTCAAATTTCACGATATTCCGAACACCGTTCGCGCGGCCACTCGCGAAGCGGCAAAGCTTGGTGTGGACTTCATCACGGTGCACGCACTTGGCGGGAAGGACATGCTCATGGCGGCCCAAGAAGGCGTGCAACAGGGGAGTGATTTGGCAGATAGGAACACCAAGGTGCTTGCCGTGACCATTCTCACGAGTCATGCGGTAGCGGATTTGGCAGCAATCGGGCTGAAATCTCCTGATCCAAAAGAGAACGTAATGAATCTAGCAACACTCGCACAGCATGCTGGGGTTCACGGCGTAGTGTGTTCTCCACACGAAGTCGCAATGATCCGCGCGAATACAGGACTTGCAGCCATGGTCCCAGGGATTCGCCCGACAGGCGCATCAGCAAATGACCAAAAAAGGGCGGCCACGCCGTCTGACGCAGTGAGGGCGGGAGCATCGTATCTCGTCGTGGGAAGGCCAGTAGTCCAAGCACCCGATCCGAAACAGGCACTGCTTGCAATTCAGGAAGAAATCGACTTGGCACTAAAGCTAAAGGAGGCGTGAAAATGGCAAAGACAACTGTCTATCAAGGCAAAGCGGATATCGCGAAAACATTGCTGGCAATTGGCGCCGTGACGCTAAGCCCGCATCAGCTTTATACTTGGGCGTCCGGAATCAAGTCGCCGATTTACTGTGACAATCGATTGATTTTATCTTCTCCTATCGCAAGAACTGCAATAATCCAGGCGTTTGAAAATTTCGCGAGGCAGGATCTTAGTATGGCGGAGGGAATTGCAGGCACTGCGACAGCGGGGATACCGCATGCGGCGCTAGTTGCGGATCGCCTCGGGTTACCGATGGTGTACGTTCGCTCCAGCGCCAAATCCCATGGCAAGCAAAATCAGGTGGAGGGCCGGGTACTTGATGGGCAGCGCCTCGTGGTGATGGAAGACACTGTTTCGACAGGCGGGAGCGTACTCACTGCGGTTGAGGCACTTCGAGAGATGGGTGCGATCGCGCATCAGGTGATGAGCGTTTTTACTTATGGATTTCCCACTTCGGTTCAGGCTTTTCAAGAGGCGGACGTATCGCTCTATACCCTTACGGATTACGCTACGCTGATCGGTGTCGCGCAGGAATACGGATTGATTAAAGACGCGGAGGCAGCATTGCTTCAGCAATTTTATCAGGACCCCTGGTCATTCGGCAAATAAATATGGGTGGGGCAATCATTTAAAGGATTGACCGATTTCCCTCGACTCCGTATAATTGACTCGATCAAAATTGAGGAGACTTGCCATGTCTTCCTACACCTATGACGAAATTGCAGCAAATGAAAAAATCAGCATCAGAAATGGCAGTTATGCGATTGTAGGACTCAATATCGTGAGCAGCTTTGCGCCACTTTTTCTGTTGCGGGCACTCCACGCCAATGCAGAAGAGGTGGCGCTCTATAATGCCTTGCCTGCGCTCATGACCATCATTGCCACCTATTTTGGCGCGATGTGGATGAATTACGTGGCGAGTAAGAAATGGTTCTGTATCTACGCGACGACAGGCGCACGCACTTTCTATGCACTGATCGCCATCAGTCCGTTTTTGTTTCATGTGCCTCTCATCGCTGCGGTGGTGGTACTGCTGATCGCATTCATGAACATACCTCAGGCGTTCAGCAACCTATCCTGGCAGTCGCTCATCGGAGATCTGATACCGGAGGATCGCAGGGCGCCTTTTTTTGGCAAGCGCAACCGCGTGGTGACGCTGTTTGGCATGTTGGCGACCCTCATACCGGGACTCATCCTTGAACGATTTCCCGCACAGAGCATCCCACCTTATCAATTCTTTTTCTTTGTGACCGTCATCACCTCATTTTTCGAAGTCTATTATCTGGTACGGCACATTGAACATACGGAATTACCGCTGCAAAAGCGCGCTTTCCACCTTCGGCCCAAAGACTTTGTCGGCATGTTCCAGAATCGCAGGTATGTAAAATTCCTGATGGGATCTGTCATATTCAACTTTGGCTGGCAGATGGCCTGGCCGCTTTTCAACCTGTATCAAATTAACACTGCCGGAGCGACGGCAATTTGGATGAGCGCTTTCACGGTGGCGAGCCAAATGTCACAAATCCTAACCTTCCGGTTTTGGAGCCGATTCTCCCTTCGATTTGGCAACGCGATCACGCTCGCGATTGTCTGCTTTGGTATGGCAACCACGCCGATATTGACGATTCTTTCGACTAGCATGATCTATTTGACTGTGCTTAATTTTTTTACCGGAGCATTTGTTGGCGGCACCAATCTCTTGCTGCTTAACTATTTGCTGGAGGTTTCCCCCAACGAGGAGCGGACAGAATATATTGCCCACTACAATATCATCCTTGGCACCGTCGGTTTTCTCGCTCCGCAATTCGGGGTGCTTGTGTTGCCGCTTCTCCATCTGGAGCTGAGCATGGTCTTATCGACGATCATCCGGGTTGCCGGAGGGGCATATTTTATCTGGGTGGCAAAAAAATGGATCTTTCGCGACCGTACGCCTTCTCTCAGTGCCTAGATGTGCGTCGTAGTATCGTCACCTTCCTGTAAGCGGACCTGGCTTGCAAACGAGTGCAGGATGCCTGGGAGATCTTCCTGCCATGAACCCCACGTGTGATCTCCTTTTCGCAAATGGAATTTAACGTGGCAACCACTTTCAATCAGCGCAGATTCATACTTTCTCGCGTCCCGGATGTAATCGTGAAGGTGACCGTTTTTTAACTTCCCGTTGTGTTCTTCGTCTCCAACAAAGATGTCAGCTTCGCAACCGATCAGGGATGTCCTTGTGAGTTCATGCAATTTTTTTGCCTGCGCTTCAGGGAGATAGGGTGATTGCATCGCCAAATAGCGAAACCTTTTGGGGTAAGCGGCGGCAAGCGAAAAAGCCATCGAAGCGCCAAGTGAGGAACCGAGCAGACCTCTGGCGGAACCAAGTGGAATCAGCGTGTACTGTGATTCCAGTGTTCTTACGAGTCCCCTCGCGATCGCGTGCAGATGGCGCTCGTGGCGCGCACCTTCCGGATGATACGAAGAATCGCGAAGCGCGGCAGTAACGGGCAAAAGCGCGATCAAGAAAGGCAACCGTTCGCCAAATTCCCGTTCGATAAGGGTTTGCAAACGTCCGTTTGACAAATAATCCATTCCGTCAAACACATATAAAATGCCGTATTTATATAATGGGGAATACTGGTTGGGCACAAAAACGCGTGCCGCCAACGATTCTTTGGTTTCGTCATCAAGATAGGGTACGTTAATCAGTTGACCTACAGCCACTTTATACACACCTTTCTGCTATTTATTAATGAGCGATTCGATCATTTGTTGATCGATGGCCACCATCAGTGTTCGCTGCCCTGTAAAAAGCACAAAACCAGGTTTGGCATGATTGGGCTTCCAAATCTCTTTCACCGCCACCACGTCCACAGGCGCTTTCGTGGCCTCTTTGAATTTACTGTAATACGCGGCAAGTAGCGCCGCTTCAAACAAGGTCTCCTCGCTTGGCGATTCACTTTTCAGGATCACGTGAGATCCTGGCGCGTCCTTGACGTGCAGCCAAAGGTCGGTTTTTTTGGCCACCTTAAACGTGAGGTGGTCGTTTTCCTTGTTATTTCTCCCCACTAGTATGGGAGTACCGTCACTGGCGCGAAATTCAACATAATTCGCTTGTGGTCGCTTGTTTTTGTGTTCTGTCAGCGATGCGTTTTGCTTTAACAGGCCTGTATCGCGAAGTTCAGCCTCGATCAGTGGTAGCGTGTCAATGCTTGTCGTTTCCAGTTCATGCACCACGCTCTCCCAATAGGCGAGATCGATTTTCGCGATTTCCACCTGTTCCTCTGTCTTATGTCTGCCTTTATTGTACTTCTGATAGCGCTTAAAGTAAGAATTGGCGTTTTCAAGCGGCGTCTTTGCAGGGTCCATTACAATGGTAATTGGCCTGTCATTCTCATAAAAATTCGGCAGCGTTACCTCGACTTCGCCTTTTTTGAGTTGATAGAGATACGCAGTAATGAGTTCGCCCTGCACGCGCCACTTTTCCGCTTCTTCTGAGGAGGCGAGTTGGGAGCTTAGTTTGCTGATTTTGTTGCGGTTTTTCTCCGCTTCATTTTTGGCGAGGCGCAAATAATTGCTCGTCTTGGAGCGGGTGATGTCGGCCATCGCCAATTCTTTATAGTAGATGTCAACGGCTTCATTGATGCTTGGGTAGGTGCGGATTTCTCCGGCAACGTGTTTTGGAGGAAATGCATAAAAGGCAAGCGGACTTTTATCATTCCCAAAGATGACAGCGGGTTCCCCCTGGCCTTGCGCAAGAAAGATCATATCAGCAAAAACTTTCCATTCTTCTTTAGCGGTGAGCGCTTGTTGTAACCCGGCTTCGTACTCCACTTCTTTTCCCAAAAAAGGGCTGACACCCACATAGTTTTCGACAAGAAAGCGGTGCAACGGCGAGTGCTGGTGCTCCCGTTTTTGCAAAAACCCTTCCCAATTCTCCATAAACGGGTCGGACTTGTCCTGAGCGGGAGGGAAAATATACGGACGCCCTGGCAATACTTCACGGTATCTGTTTACATTCGAAGAGGTGTGGTTGGTCGCGTCGATGATCATTCCGTCTGGTTCGGTGAGCAACACGATATTGCTGTGTTTGCCCATGATTTCAATGATCAACCGACGCGTGACCGGATCGCCGAGTTCATTGTAGGTGTCAATATCTATCGCAGCGATCCGTTCTCGTCCAAATTGGGTGATGGCTTTCATCCTTCCGCCTTCCAGGTGTTTTCTCATCAGCATGCAAAACATCGGGGCGGAGCTAGGATTTGGCATTACAAAATGTGTGCTGAGATGCATCCTCGGATGTGCCTTGTTGGAGGAGAGCAGCAGGCGATAATTGTTGCGGTTGGACCGGATGGTGAGAATCAGGTCGTCACTTGTCGGTTGCTGTATCTTGTCGATTCGTCCCCCCAGCAGATGATTGCCAAGTTCGCGAATCACGGCAGCCAGTACAATGCCGTCATACGCCACTTTTAGGCACCTCCTTGCCCACATCCGATTTGCCAATCACATCAGTGCCGTCGGTGACTGCAATGACGTTGCCTGACACGAATCCTGATGATTCTTCAACTAAAAAACGAATCACTCTCGCCAAATCTCCACCCACTACGGGCCTTGGCGACGAGGTGCCTTCGACCTCTGCGATCAGTGCTTCTTTCAGCGCGCCACGGATGTCTCCGGGGGTGATCATATTCGCGGTGATGCCATATTCCCGCTCTTCAATCGCCACTGTTTTTGTCAGTGAAGCGAGCCCGACTTTTGCCGCCGCGTAAGCAGAACGGTAGATCCAACCTGGCGCATCGCCGACGCGGTCAAAGCCGATCGTGATGATCCTGCCAAAGTGGTGTTTGCGCATCAAGGGGATCGCTTTACGAAACAAAAAAAATGCAGAACTCAAATTGCCGTCCACCATTTGTCTCCATTCCTCGTCGGTGTAATCGATCAGTCGCTTGCGTTCAAAGATATAAGGGCCTGCGCTGTGAATCAGCACATCAAGCCGGGAAAAACGGGATTCGATGTCCTCCATCATGCTGTTCAGCTGGTCTGGATGTTGCATATCTGCCTGCAAGGCCATCACTTCAACCCCGTATTTTTGTTTCAGCGTCTCGGCCAAGTGGTCAGTTCTTTCTTGATGATGTCGATAATTCAGCACAAGGGAAAACCCGCCTAGCGCGAGTTCATGGGCAAAAGCGACAGCCAACCCGCGCGAACTGCCGGTAATCAAAGCGACTTTGTCCATCATGTGTTCCTCCCAACTACTGCATATTCAGTATACCAGACGGATCTACTTTCATTTTCTAGCGTCCTCACGCATAGAAAAATAAAAGTGAACCGGACAAGGATGGTGCAGCATGGCCGAAACGCGATGGCATACAAAATCAACCCGTGAAGTACTTTTTGAACTGGACAGCTCGCCGGGGGGGTTAACCGACACTGAAGCAAAAGAGCGATTGAGACTATACGGGGAAAATGCGATGGAAGCAAAGGACTCCGCACCGCTTTTAAAGATCTTTTTTGAGCAATTCAGAAACCTCATGGTGATCGTTTTGCTTGCGGCGACACTCATCTCAGGATTACTTGGTGAGATTACTGATGCACTCACCATTCTTTTCATCATTTTTATCAATGCGATCCTCGGTTTTGCCCAGCAGTGGCGTGCGGAGAAATCCCTTGATGCGCTTCGCAAATTAGCAGCCCCACAGGCCAAGGCGCTTCGCGATGGTCGCTTTCAACTGGTGCCTGCAAGTGAACTCGTTCCGGGAGATATTATCGAGGTCGAAGCGGGAGATCGAATTCCTGCAGATGCGAGGATTTTGGAATCTTTTTCACTGGAAACAGAAGAATCATCGCTGACGGGGGAATCACTTCCTGTTTCCAAACGCGCAGAAGCGATCAAAGAGGCGAGTGTCGCACTTGGAGATCGGATCAATCTGCTCTTCATGGGCACCACAGTATCAAGGGGCAATGCGATGGCAGTAGTGATCGGCACCGGCATGACGACAGAAATGGGTCAGATTGCAGAACTCATCCAACAGGGAGGAACCGGACTCACACCGCTTGAGCACCGATTGAATCAGTTGGGTCAGATCCTCGTGTACCTGTCGATCATCATCACTGCAGGGGTGGTGATCGCAGGAGTGCTGCACGGCCATGAACTTTACGAAATGTTTCTCGCTGGCGTCAGTTTGGCAGTGGCGGCAATCCCGGAGGGGCTTCCTGCAATCGTCACAGTCGCGCTTGCCATCGGCGTTCAGCGCATGATTAAACGCAATGCGATCGTTCGCAAACTGCCGTCAGTAGAAACGCTCGGATGCGCTACCGTCATTTTGTCCGACAAGACAGGAACACTCACGCAGAATCAAATGACGGTGACAGAGATCGATTGCGACGGTAGGACGTTTGCCGTAGAAGGTGAAGGATATAATCCGGATGGACGGATTTTGTATAACAATCGTCCGCTAGGAATACTTCCGGACGCATTCATCAAGCTAGTCACGATTGGACTCTATTGTAACCATGCTCGAATTGAACAAAGAGACAGTCAGTTTGTCGTTTCAGGAGATCCAACGGAAGCGGCGCTTTTGACACTTGCCAGCAAAGCGGGACTGGAAAAACAGGAAAAGGTCATCTCTGAAAATCCTTTTGATTCGGACCGGAAAAGAATGTCGGTGCTTGTCACGACAGGCCATGGCAATGAGTGGTTGGTGAAGGGTGCCCCGGATATATTGCTTGAACTTTGCGAATGGATCTATCTGAATGGAAAAACTGAACCCATGACGGCAGCTCGACGCTCGTCAGTCCGCACGAAAATGGAGGAGATGGCGGGAAAGGCCTTGCGCACACTTGGTTTTGCCTATCGCCAGGCAGAAAGCACGTGGTCAGGCGTAAAGGAAGCAGAAAATAACCTCGTTTGGGTGGGACTAGTCGGAATGATTGATCCACCACGTAAAGAGGTGAGGGATGCGATTTCGATTTGCAAGCAGGCAGGGATTCGTCCCGTGATGATCACGGGCGATCACCAGTTAACCGCCGTGGCGGTGGCGAAGCATCTTGGCATTTTACCCCCTAACGGCAAAATTGTCGCTGGCAGTGAACTGGATCGTATGGGGGACATAGAGCTTGAAAATGCGGTGAACGAGACCTATGTTTTTGCCCGCGTTTCTCCGTATCATAAGTTAAGAATCGTACAATCACTCCAGCGTCTAGGTCATGTGGTCGCGATGACAGGTGATGGGGTCAACGATGCGCCAGCCATTCAGTCGGCAGACATCGGCATCGCGATGGGGAGAACCGGTACTGATGTGGCCAGAGAGGCTTCCGATCTGATTCTGGCTGATGACCATTTTGCCACGATCGTCGCCGCGGTCGAAGAAGGGCGCGCGATCTATGACAATATTCGCAAATTTATCCGCTATCTTTTATCTTCTAATGTTGGAGAAATCGTGACCATGTTTGTCGCGATGATTGCCGGGCTGCCACTGCCGCTTTTGCCTATTCAGATCTTGTGGGTCAATCTGGTGACAGACGGACTTCCAGCGATCGCGTTAGGGCTCGACGGTGCGAGTAAAGGCATCATGAAAAAGCCTCCCCGCCCATTGAAAGAAGGCATTTTTGCCAATGGACTCGGCTTGAAAATCGCATCGAGAGGGATATTGATCGGGCTCGTGACGCTGGTGGTATTCTACATGTCGCTGTTGGACACAAACAACTTGAAAGCAGCGCAGACAATGTCGTTTGCCACGCTGGTGCTGGCGCAACTCATCCATGTTTTTGCCTGCAGATCGGTAGATCGTAGCATTTGGAGGAGGGATTTGTTTAAGAACGGATGGCTGATTGCGGCGGTTGTCAGTTCGTTTTTGATGCTGCTTGCAGTGATTTACATCCCTTCGCTACAAACGATCTTCCGCACATTGCCGCTATCGCTTTTCGATTGGCTGGTGGTATTCATCGCATCGCTCATTCCCACTTTTGCCTTCGAGCTTCGCTATTTGCCGACCTCCTGGAGACGCTATCGCACAGCTAGATTGTCCTGATTGTCTCCCCCTCCTTGCCATATGATGGGCCTCTGATCTACAATTTACAGAGAAAAATGGAGGGACGGATTCGCGCTGACGACAAGTATGACTGGGTATGGAAGAGCAGAAGCGATCTCTATGGATGACAGCTTGACCGTGGAAATGAAGTCGGTCAATCACCGCTTTCGCGAAGTATGGGTACACATGCCAAGGGAATGGACAAAAGCGGAAGAACAGGTCAAACAACTTGTGCAACGCTCAGTGCATCGCGGGAAAGTGGATGTTTATGTAAACTTCAAACAACGCAGCGAAGCGGGTTCCGCGTATCAGGTGGACGAGCCCCTTCTTGATGCAGTGTTGAAACTCGGTCATCAATTAATCGAAAAAAAACAAGTCTCGGGCACGGTAATGGATCATATTCTGTCGGTTCCCGGGCTTTTTGTGCAAAAAAATACGCCTTTGCTAGATGATCGGCTAGAGGGTTTACTGTTAGATGCCGCAAGCGGTGCGTTGCAGGAAATGATCGAAATGCGTCGAACAGAAGGATTAAAGCTTCAAACACATTTACGTGCGCGCCTCATGGACATGCAGCAGTTTGTCGATCAAGTGAAGCCACTTTATCCTCGCAGTGTAGACGCCTTTCGACTGCGCTTGAAGCAAAGAGTGGAAGCAGTTTTGCACAGCGAAATACCGGATGAACGGTTAGCGGTCGAAACTGCGATTGCAGCGGAAAAAACTTCGATTGAGGAAGAATGGGAGAGGCTTTCCAGTCACCTCAGGCAATTTGAGGATTTGCTGTTGCGAGAGAATGAATCGGCAGGGCGACAGATGGATTTTTTGCTTCAGGAAATGGTGCGTGAAGTCAATACGATCGGCTCAAAAGCGAATGATCTCGAGATTACTGGTTTGGTGCTAGATGCTAAACACGCGCTGGAGCAAATGCGTGAGCAATCGCAAAATGTCGAGTAGGCGATAGTCTGGCTCTTTGGGGAGGAATGGAAATGAGCATTCGGCTCATTAACATCGGGTTTGGAAGTGTCGTTTCAGCAAACCGCATCGTGTCAATTGTCAGTCCTGAATCAGCGCCAATCAAGCGCCTGATTCAAGATGCTAGGGAGCGATCCCGCCTGATTGACGCCACGTTTGGTCGCAGAACCAGGGCTGTCATCATTTGCGACAGCGATCACGTCATCTTGAGTGCAATTTTGCCTGAAACAGTGGCCAATCGTTTGGCTGTCAAGGAATCGGAAAGCGATGCGGAGTAGTGACGCCTAAACTGTCCGATTGCGTTTGGCGCTCGCTTTCGCTACTATGAAATCACTTGTAACGACTACAACTAGGAGGCTTTTTTTATGATATTATATCCGTCTATTGATCATTTGGTAGGACTGGTGGACAGCAAATACACGCTGGTCATCGCAGCGTCCAAACGCGCTCGCAAATTGCTGGAAGGAACTCCACCGCATGCTACGGTGAAGTCGGGCAAATACGTGAGCGTAGCATTGAAGGAATTGGAACATGGGGCGATCTCCTATGTTCGTACACGGGATGGCATCAAATAACCATCCTAAAAGGAGTCTACGCCTGTGAAGGATATGACGATTGTGCTAGGTATCACGGGAGGCATCGCCGCATATAAAGCGGCGATGCTCGCGAGTCTTTTGACCAAGCGTGGGGCAAAAGTAATTACCGTAATGACAAAAGGCGCTACGGCTTTCATCACGCCGCTCACGCTGCAAAGCCTAACCCATCAACCAGTGTACACGGATATCTTTGATGAGCGCGATCCTTCCCGCATCACCCACATCGATCTGGCGGATTCCGCAGACCTGGTCGTCGTCGCACCGGCAACGGCTGATTTTATTGCCCGCGCAGCGCAGGGAATGGCGGACGACCTGCTGACCGCCGTGCTCCTCGCAACCACCGCGCCCGTAGTGTTGGCTCCTGCCATGAATGTGCACATGTACGCGCATCCTATTTTCCTTCAAAACCTGGAGCGGTTAAGGGATGTCGGGTATTACGTGGCAGAACCGGGCGTAGGACCGCTTGCCTGTGGCTATACAGGAAAAGGGCGACTGATGGAACCGGACGAAATTGTGGAATTTATGGATATGGTGCTCACCCCCAAACGGATGTCGGGCAAACGCGTGCTCATAACGGCTGGGCCGACGAGGGAACGAATTGATCCTGTTCGTTATTTGTCGAATGATTCCACTGGCACCATGGGCTATGCGCTCGCGCAAATGGCGTGGCGAATGGGTGCCTCGGTGACGTTGGTTTCTGGTCCTGTGGCTATCAAACCGCCACTTGGCGTCGACGTGGTGAATGTGGAATCTGCCGCAGAAATGCGGGAGATCGTGCTTGCACGAGCGAGCGAACAGGACGCCATCATCATGGCTGCTGCGGTGGCGGATTATCGGCCGGGTACGGTGAGTGAGCGCAAATTGAAGAAAGACGACGGGACAAGATCGATAGAACTCGTTAAAACCCCCGATATTCTCATGGATTTGCGGGAAGCCAAAGGACGGCACACTTTCGTGACGGGGTTTGCCGCCGAAACTCACGATGCAGAATTTTACGCAAAAAAGAAGCTCCTAGAGAAAGGAGCAGATATGCTGGTACTGAACAACGTGCTGGAACCTGGCGCTGGATTTGGTCCGGGGACGAACAAAGTGACGGTGTTCTTTGCGGACGACACCTCAGTAGATGTGGAAAAACAACCCAAACTTGACGTGGCAAAGGAACTTCTCGCCATGATTTCTGAGAGACTGCAAGGGCAAAAGGACTTGGCAAACGACCAGTCTGTTGATTCAGTATGATCGCGCAAGTCGTCATTCCCTCGAAAGCAAAGAATATCGATCGCCTTTTTGATTATGTCGCACCTATCGAGCTTGACGTCCATGTGGGACAACCTGTCGAAGTGCCGTTTGGCTATCGTCAAGAGGTGGGATATGTAATCCGGTTAAAGGACGACACAGAACGCGAAATCGAAGAGCTAAAAGCGATCGACCGCGTGTTGTCAGAAGATGAAGCGGCATCGTTACAACCTGAAATGATGGGTCTCGTCCGGTTTTTGCGCGAGCGTTACTTTTCGTCATGGGGGGCGGCGATTCAGACCGTATTGCCGCCGGTGACACGGGCAAAGATGGTGCGCGAGTATGTGCTTGTCAATCCTGAGGGGGATTTCCCGGAAGAGGTTGTTCTTTTTTTTAAGCGGAAAAAATCTGTTTCAAAAAAAGTCCTCCAACAGGAATTTCATCTCACCGATCATCAATTGGCACGGGCAGTGAACGAAGGCACGCTGCAAGTCAGAGATCGGGTGGCGCCAAAGCGCAGAAAAAAACGTCAGGATGAGGATGCGCAGTCATCCTTGGCTGAGTCTTTCACTCTTGCATTGACGGCAGAACAGCGGACAGCGCTCTCATCCATTCTGCAGGGCGTGGATCAGCATGAGCACCAAACATTTGTCTTGCATGGGGTTACGGGCAGTGGCAAAACCGAGGTCTATTTGCGAGCCATTGAATACGTGACGCAACTGGGAATGCAGGCGTTGATGCTGGTTCCGGAAATCTCGCTGACAGCGCAAATGACCACCCGCTTCAAGAGAAAGTTTGGCGAAAGGGTGGCGGTGATTCACAGCCGGCTCGGAAATCAGGAGAAATTTTATGAATGGCAACGGATTTTAAGAGGGGAAGCAGATGTGGTCATTGGCCCTCGTTCCGCAGTGTTTGCGCCGCTTCCACGGCTTGGCATCGCGATTCTCGATGAAGAGCACGAAGCCACTTACAAACAGGAAAAGGAACCTCATTATCTGGCTCGGGAAGTGGCGGCTTGGCGGGCATCACGGCACGATGCGGTGCTGGTGCTTGGCAGTGCCACTCCGTCGCTTGAATCGATGTATCGTGCGCAAAAAGGGCACTTTCAGCTGTTAAGCTTACCACATCGCGTGGAGGACCGGCCACTCGCCAAGGTCAACATCGTGAACATGCGCGACGAATTTTCGCGCGGACGGTATTCACTGTTCAGCCGTCCCTTAAAAGAGGCGCTATCCCGGGTGCTATCAAGCGGGGAACAGGCCATTCTCTTTTTGAATCGACGAGGCTATTCGACGTTTTTGCAATGTCGGGATTGTGGTCATGTGATTACGTGCCCTGAGTGTGACATCACGCTGACGTTGCACAAAAGAGGCAGTGCTTCGACGCTTCGTTGCCATTTTTGCGGCCATAGCGAGTCCTTGCCTCAGGTTTGTCCAGCTTGTGGAAGTTCTGCGCTGCGCCAGTTTGGAACTGGTACGCAGCGGGTGGAACACGATTTGTTAATGGAATTTCCAGGGGTCCGTGTGATTCGCATGGACGTTGATACGACGAGAAAAAAAGGCGCTCACGAAGCGATGCTGCATGAATTTGAACAGGAACAAGCCGATGTGCTGCTTGGCACGCAAATGATCGCCAAGGGACTTGATTTTGAAAAGGTGTCTCTGGTGGGGGTGATCGCTGCCGACACTTCACTTTTTCTGCCGGATTTCCGGGCGGCAGAACGAACGTTTCAGTTGTTGGTTCAAGTGGCGGGTAGAGCGGGACGGCATCAATTACCAGGAGAAATGATCGTGCAGACGTTCTCACCTGAACACTACGCAGTGGCACTTTCTGCAAAACAGGATTATCACGCCTTTTACCAAGTAGAACTGGCAGCGAGAAAAGCGATGGGGTATCCTCCATTTACGGAGATTACGCAGTTTGTCGTCAGCCATATAGACGACACTCAGGCAAAGCGCGATGCAGAGATGCTCTATCACGCGCTACGTGAACGTGTAGATGGGATTGATGGCGTAAGACTGATGCCGCCTTCTCCCACGACGGTAGCGCGCCTGCGGGGCAGGTACCGCTATCAGATCCTGGTGGTTTATCGCTCGTTCAGGGCAGTCATGCAGGCACTCGATGACAGTTATCGAAAGGTGCTCGCAAGCATCAAGCCTGAGACTTCGATAACGGTAGATGTCAACGCGTTTGGACTTGATTGATGATTTGACATAAGTAAGCGGGGTGGTAACAGTTGATTCGCAAGATTCGTATCGATAGTGACCCAGTACTTCGCACGATTGCGAGGTCAGTTAAGACAGTGGACGATTACACAAGGCGCACATTGGATGACATGCTGGAGACGATGCGCCAAGCCAAGGGAATCGGACTAGCGGCAACGCAAATCGGATTGCTGCATCGGATGATTGTGGCAGACATTGGTGAGGGGGAAGTGGAACTCATCAATCCTGTCATCTACTTTCAGGAAGGTGAGGCCATCGCAGAAGAAGGCTGCCTGAGTTTACCGGGTATTCGCATCCCTGTCAGGCGAGCGTTGCGCATAGGAGTCAGCGGCTTGAACCGATATGGAGAGCCCGTTGATTTGACGCTTGAAAATCTGCTGGCAAGAGTCATACAGCATGAGGTGGATCATCTTGATGGCGTTCTCATTAAAGACCACCAGGAAACAAAGGTGATGGTGAGTGAGCAACCTTAATCGAATTGTTTTTTTAGGCACGCCTGATTTCTCGGTCCCCATTCTACATTCACTGGTGGAATCCGGGTATCAAGTGGTCGGCGTGGTCAGCCAGCCCGATCGCCCAGTTGGCCGAAAAAGGGTGCTTGAACCAACCCCAGTCAAGCAAGCAGCGCAAGCACTTGGATTGCCGCTCATTCAACCGGAGCGAATCCGCCATGAAGAAGCATTCGAGACGCTGACTTTGTGGAGTCCTGATGTATTGATTACAGCGGCATACGGTCAGTTGATTCCTGAACGCATTCTGCATTTGCCAAAAATCGCGTCGCTAAACGTGCATGCGTCCCTCCTTCCTTATTATCGCGGCGCTTCTCCTATTCAACGCGCGATCTTGAATGGCGACAAAAGGACCGGAGTCAGCATCATGACAATGGTCAAGGAGATGGATGCTGGGCCCGTGTGGGCACAGGAGAGCCTTGAACTCTTGCCAGATGAGAATTACGGGGAACTGAGTGACCGGTTATCTACGCTCGGCGCAGCACTATTACTAAAAACGCTGCCGGATATCGTTAGCCGTGCGATTCAACCAACGGAGCAAGACGAGTCGAGAGCGACTTTTGCGCCGCGATTGACCAGAGAGGATGAGTGGCTGGATTTTACAAAAAATGCGAATGATGTCGCGAACAAAGTGAGAGCACTCGCCCCATCACCTGGAGCTTCTGTTTGGCTAGGTGATAAAGTCCTTAAGGTCTGGTATGCTACACCTGTGGAAATGTCCACTTTAGGAAGTGAGCCCGGACAAGTGCTTGCCGTCACGCTAGATGGTATCGTGGTTGCCTGTCGCACGGGAGCCGTCGTCCTTTCGCGTGTTCAGGCCGCGGGAAAAAGAGCGATGAGCGGGTTGGAGTTTTCAAGAGGATTTCGCAATTTGACGGGCAGTGTGTTTCGTGGCAAACAGGAAAAAGGTGAACCCTGAATTGATCAAAACAGCGACCAAGTCCAGACAAAGTCTCGTGTCGCCAGCACGCGTGGCGGTATTTGAGGTGTTGTACCGCGTGGAACAAGAGGGCGCCTACGCTCATCTGGCATGGCAGGAAGCGCGAGCAAGCCTTTCCTTGCAAGATGCTGGTTTGGCACAGGAAGTGATATTTGGTGTACTGATTTGGAAACGGCTCATAGACGTTTGGATACAATCATTATCCAAACATCCGCTGGCTCGCATGCAACTGGAAGTGAAGCTGGTGCTTCGTATGGCACTCTTTCAAATGAGGTTTTTAAGTCGCGTACCTGCTTATGCCATCATCAATGATGCAGTCGAACAGGTGAAAAAATTACATAAAAGCGCAGCCCCGTTTGTAAACGGCGTGCTTCGCTCAGCGCTTCGCGAAGAGAAGTACTTGACTCCCATTCTGGAAGAACGGGAATGCCATGGACTTTGCAAGGATGAATTGGGGATCAGACTGTCGTTTCCCGATTGGCTGGTGGAGGTGCTGGTTCAGCGTTTCGGTGAAATGGCCGGCGCGGTCATGATCGCGTTAAATCAAAAACCGACTCGTGCCGTTCGCTTCAACGCATCAAAGGGCAGTCGAATGGACGTCATCGAAAGGTTGCAACAAGAGGGTACAGAGGCGTCTCCATCACCCGTTTCTCCTTACGGGATTCGGCTTGCTCAAGGCGTTCAGCCGACGCAACTGGAGGCGTACAAGCAAGGGTACATTTCCTTACAGGGAGAGAGTTCAATGCTTGTCGCTCCGCTTTTTGGCGATCTGCGTGGTAAAAAATTTCTCGATGCATGTGCGGCGCCTGGAGGAAAAGGACTGCACGCGGCAGAACTCGCAACCGATCAATTCGACGCCACATTGGCGGAACTTCATGAGAGTAGAGCCAGGTTGATACAGGGGCAGGCTAGACGACTCGGGATCACTTCGACAAATGTGATTGTCGGTGATGCAAAAGAGGTCACAGGAGATTTTGACGCAGTGTTACTTGACGCGCCGTGCTCAGGATTAGGGACCATTGCAAGAAAGCCTGACATCAAATGGAGAATGAAGCCAGAAGATATGGAAACGTTAGCTGTTGTACAGGCGGATTTGCTGAACGCGATGGCAAAACGCCTCAAACCATCAGGAACGCTCATCTATACGACGTGTACACTGTCGGAAAAGGAAAATGAGGAACAGGTGAAAGTTTTTTTACAGCGGCATCCGGATTTTCGCTTGCTTCCCATCAAAGAACTCGATGAACTTCCTTTCGCCATGGGGTCGTTCAACCGCGAGACAGGGCTTGTCTACATCATGCCGCAGGATTTTCATGGCGACGGATTTTTCATCGCCAGGATGGTTAGGGGGGATGACTGATGAAACCATCGTTATATGGATATCGGTTGAATGAACTGACCGCGCTCTTAGCTTCAAAAGGTGAGCCAAAATTTCGTGCAAAACAGATCTTTGATTGGATCTACAAGCGCCGGGTGACTGAGGTGAATGAGATGACCAATTTGTCAAAATCCCTTCGTGACCAGTTGCAGAATGATTTTATACTGACTTCTCTTCAGGAAGTGACAAGACAAGTCTCAAGCCTCGATGGCACGACAAAATTTCTTTTTGCGCTCGCAGACGGTGCAACGATTGAGACGGTCATTATGCCGCACGATTATGGGAACAGCGTATGCGTTTCGACGCAGGTAGGTTGTAAAATGGGATGCAAGTTTTGCGCTTCGACGCTTCAGGGCTTGTCGCGCAACTTGTCAGCAGGTGAGATCGTGGAACAGGTGGTGCACTGTCAGCGCCTGCTTGACGCAAAAGGGGAACGCGTATCCAGTGTGGTGTTAATGGGCTCAGGAGAACCTCTTGACAATTATGATGCGGCGACAGCGTTTATTGACATCGTGACGGATCCCGACGGGTTGCAGATCGGGCAGCGCCACATCACACTCTCCACTGTGGGCATCGTGCCAGGCATTTACAGGCTGGCGGACGAAAAGCGTGGGATTACCTTGGCTGTATCGCTTCACGCATCAAATGATGAGGCGCGTTCCCGGATGATGCCGGTAAATAAAGCCTACGATATTGATAGTTTGCTTGAAGCGTGTCACTATTACTATAATCAAACTGGTCGCAGAATCACCTTTGAGTATGCACTGATCAAGGACCACAATGACCATTTGTCAGATGCTAGAAAGTTGGCTGATTTGATTTCTACCGTACCATGCCATGTGAACGTGATTCCTGTTAATTACGTGCCGGAGCGAGGACTGAAACGAACTTCTATCGAGCAGATTCAGGCATTTGTCGATGAATTGCAGCGTTTGGGTGTCAATGCCACCGTGCGCAGGGAAATGGGCGGGGATATTTCAGCCGCATGCGGACAGTTGCGGGCAGAACATGCAAAGGGGAGAACTTAGGGAGTGAGTGGCATGAGGTTTGCGGCGGTGTCCCATGTTGGCCGTGTGCGCAAGGTCAATCAGGACAGGTATTTTATACAGCAGGAGGAAAATGGTACCTATGTGGTCCTGGTGGCCGACGGGATGGGGGGTCACGTGGCCGGAGAAGTCGCCAGCGAACTCGCAGTGACCACGATATCGAGCGAACTCAACCATAATAAGGACATAACCGATTATAAAGAACGCCTGGTTCGTGCCATTGAAGCGGCGAATGACAAAATTTATAAAGAAGCGGAAAAAAATGAACTCTATTCGGGAATGGGAACGACCATAGTGGCGGCGCTTGCAGGAAAGCGCTCGTTGTGGATTGCGCACGTAGGAGACAGTCGGGCCTACCTTTGGCAATCCTCATCGAAGATAAAAAAACTGACAGAAGATCATTCTCTCGTGAATGAATTGATCCGGCGTGGGCAAATCCAGCCTGAAGAAGCCGAAACTCATCCTCAGCGGCACATGTTGACCCGTGCGTTAGGTACATCAGCTCAAGTGACGATCGAATGCAACGAGTGGGAGTGGCAACCGGAAGACAAATTGCTGGTTTGCACAGACGGTCTGACCACCCATCTAACGGAAGATCAAATCAGTACGATTTTGACTGGCGATAAGGGATTGACGGACCAGGTGGACACGTTGCTTCATTCTGTATTGGATGAAGGCGGTCACGATAACATTACCATGGTCTTGCTGGCCAACGAGGGTACTGAGCGGAGGAGTCAAGAATGATCGGGCAAATGCTGGGTGAACGATATCAAATCCTGGAGCGGATTGGCGGAGGCGGAATGGCCATCGTCTACCGCGGATTGGACGTCCTTTTACATCGTCCGGTGGCGGTGAAGACGCTTCGCCCGGAACTAGTCAGCGACATGGATTTTGTGCGCCGTTTCAAGCGTGAAGCTCAGGCCGCAGCAAGTTTATCCCACCCGAATGTGGTCAATATTTACGATGTGGGGCAAGATGGGGAAGCTCTTTATATCGTCATGGAATATGTGGACGGGAAAACACTGAAAGAGGTCATTGAAGAACGCGCGCCTCTGCCGATTGAGGAAGCGGTAGACATCGCTAAACAGATTTGCGATGCACTCTCTCATGCTCACGACCATAAAATTATCCACAGGGACATTAAACCCCACAATATATTGATCAGCAGCAACGGACGGATAAAAGTGACCGATTTTGGCATTGCCAGAGCGATCACGACGAATACGATCACGCACCATAGTTCCTCTGTCATCGGCTCTGTTCATTATTTTTCGCCGGAACAAGCGAAAGGCGGCGTTGCCGATGCCAAGTCGGATGTCTATTCGCTTGGCGTGGTACTGTATGAAATGCTCACGGCCAAATTGCCGTTTTCAGGGGATTCGCCCATTAGTGTGGCGCTCAAACACCTTCAGGAACCCATTGTGGAACCTCGGAGTTACTCGCCGAAAATCCCTCAGAGTTTAGAAGATGTCGTGCTTCGCGCCCTAAAAAAAGACCCTGCGGAACGATACTCGTCCATCAGAGAGATGGCAATGGATCTTGATCGGTCGCTACAATCACCGGATTTGCCGAAATTTCTTCAAAAGCCGGTGACACCTGGCGCCAATGCCGGAGTGGCCGCGACCGTGAACCCATCAGTCAATTCAAAGGTTACTGCCAAACCCAATCATGGCGATAAAAAAACCGGAAAATCAAAAGTTGGAAAACGGGTGCTGATTGTATTCGCCTGGATTGTGGGCGCATTAGTGTTGATTGGCGCGGCAGCGGTGACGGCGTTTTTTGTCTATGTATATTGGTTAAAACCACAAACGCTGCAGTTGCCAAACGTGGTAGGCATGCCTTATGCCAAAGCGAGAAACCTGCTGATTTCAAGAGGATTCAAGGCCATGAATATCCATATGACAGGAGATCAGAATTCAAGTGCTGGCGTAAAAATCGGCGAGGTGGAGAACCAGGATCCAGCACCTGGTAAGGTGCCTACCGATCAGAACGTCAGTCTCATCGTGAAGACCGCTTCTTCTCAGGTGACGATGCCTAACCTGGCTGGTTTTTCGCAAAATGCTGCGGTTCAACAGCTCAATGATTTGGGCGTGCCAAGCGGCAATATCAAGTTTACGAACCAGGCGAGCGGGGCGGTGGCGGTCAATCAAGTGATTTCGACGATTCCGGTGGCGAGTACGCCGTTTAAACCCACCACCACGACCGTGACGCTGATCATCAGTTCAGGAACGCAGTATGCGGCTGTTCCTGATGTAGAAAACAAAACATTTACTCAGGCGAAAAAAATACTGGAAGGCGATGGGTTTGCACTGGGGCAAGTGAAGAAGGCGTCATCCTTTACAGTGGCTGCGAATCAGGTCATCTCCCAGACGCCTCTGCCGGGACAGCAGGCATCGACCAGTTCGAAGGTAAACCTGATCGTCAGCAGCGGGCAGCCGTCAGGCACATCGGTTATCAGTGCGAGTGTGGTGGTGACGTTACCGGCAACGGCAGTGCTGCCTGTCAATGTGAGCATCGATGCTACCGATGCGCTCGGTACGCGCACTGCAGTCAACACGAGCCAAAGCGACCCTCAAGCTACTTATTCCATCAATTTAACGACGACGCCAAACATTCCTGGCCAAATCGTCGTTTATGAAAATGGGACCATTGTGGCTTCGCAAATGGTGACAAGCGCCAACACGCAGGTGATCGTGAACGGCGGCGGGACAGTGCCTTCCGGCTCTACGGGTACAGGGACGACGGGTACTGGTACAGGTACTACCGGAACAGGTACTACCGGAACAGGCACCACGGGAACAGGTACTACCGGAACAGGCACTACGGGAACAGGCACTACCGGAACAGGTACTGGCTCGACAAGCACCGGGACAGGTTCCACGGGAACCGGAGCGACAGGTACGGGAACAGGCACCTCCGGAACAGGCACCGCCGGAACGGGCACGTCAAGCACTAGCGTTTCGGGCTCCACTCCGCCGGCACCGCCAGGACCAGGCAATGGAAAAGGGAAAGGCAAGCACTAAATCTTTGATCAGGGAGTTGGCAATGTGCGGCGGGGTCGAATCGTAAAAGCCGTCTCCGGATT
>JAJYOE010000022.1:0-4602 GCA_021785975.1 Bacillota bacterium
GTGCGCATCAGTTAAAGCCAACGGGTGAAGTGGATAGCAATACTGCCTATGCGCTCAATGTGGCATTGTTGCAACAAAAGCAAAGCAATGATCCCCAGCTTTTCACAGCGATGGGGTACATTGAGCACCAGATGATAAAATAGGCAGGAATTTCAGGAAACCTGTAGAACTATTTTTCAAGTGCGAATGTACGTTGGAACTTTAGAAAGGGAAGATAGATGTGCATATCGGTTTGGCGATTGTCGGAGGGATTACCTTACTTCCGCTTGCGCCTGTAGTTTATTTGTTGATGTGGATTTATTTGGCAACCCAGTATCAGCGAGCCCAAACGATGGAGAGATCCATACTGGGCTTAAAAATTGGTCCATTTTTTGGGTATTGGTGGAAGTCTGTGGTTTTCGGACTCATTGTCGGCATTATTTTGAGTGGCGGGATTTATTTGGTCCGCCATTATTTTTTATTCGATTGGCCTGCAGCGCTATCATGGCAGTTATGGGCGTTGCTGGTAGTCCTAATGCTGATCGATGTCAGGTTGGCGGACATCGCCTATGCGGGACCGCTGTTGATAGCACTTATCTTCATCATGTCGATCATTCCCAATTTTCATTATCCATGGCAGTTAAGCTCCAATCAGATGCGTTCTTTGCTTATGGTGACAGGTGGCGCTCAACTTTTGTCAGGACTTTTGGAAATCTTGAATTGGGGGCAAATGACTTCCCCTATTTTCGTAAACAGCAAACGCGGGCAAGTGGTAGGAATGTTTGTCATCCAGGCTTTTAGGCCAATTCCATTACTTCTTCCTTATTTTGGGGTCTTGATGCCAGCGACTGTTTTCACCGGGATCAGCGGTTATAGCGTATCTTCAGAAAATCATAGACTGATACGCATGAAAGGATTCGTCATTACACTTACCGGTTTATTGGTGATGGTAGGGGCAATTTTCCTGGGGACGAGCATCATCAGTCTTTTGGTTACTGCAGTGGTACCGGTGCTGCTTAGAATTGGGCTATTGAACGTGTTGCAGTTGCTCGATAAAGACGATCTGCCAATTTATGTTCGTCCTGCACGCGGGGTCCGCGCACTTGCGACACTTGAGCATAGTCCCGCCCGGCAATTGGGGATACAACCTGGAGAAATTATAGTCAAAATCGGCAATATTTCTGTGAACAGCCCCTATGATATCCACTTTGCCATTGACCAGAATCCTGCTTATGTTAAGCTTGAAGTGATAGACACGAGAGGCGAATCGAGATTTATTGGTACTCCCATTTTCGCGGATGGGCCAAGTCAATTAGGAGTGATTGTGGTTCCTGACGAGCGTATGCACCAGTACCGGGAAGTTTATGAAATGGGCAAATGGAACTGGATTTGGCACTGGTGGGCCCAAAATCCTTCAAAATCAAAAAAAAGTTACCAACATACAGCGTTCGCTTCAAGAGAAAATCAAACCATGTGATTATAGTTAACTATAAAATATACCATTTTTCTGTTTTCGTAGATAAAGGGGAATATATATGGATTTAACGACAGTGATAGGTTTGGTAATGGGTTTTGGTATGATGCTCGGTGCATTTATGCTTGAAGGCGGTTCTCCGATCGCGCTACTTGGCTTGTCAGCGGCGATGATTGTCTTTGGGGGTACTTTTGGTGCTTTGTTTATTTCGTTTTCAGGAAAACAAATGAAATCCATGTTAACGCTTTTTCGAATGGCGTTTCAAAAAAAGGACCAGGATCCGCTTGGGGTTATTAATCAACTGGTGGAGCTCGCGACAGTGGCGAGAAGGGAAGGCATTCTGGCACTCGAAGACAAAATTGAAAATTACACTGATGAATTTTTTAAAAACGGGGTGCGTCTCGTTGTCGATGGCGTCGACCCTGATCTTGTACGTAGCATTATGGAAACCGAATTAGCATTTATCCAAAGTCGTCATGAATCGGGCGTTGCTATTTTTGAGGCGGCGGGCGGATATGCGCCGACCATGGGGATTATTGGGACAGTCATGGGCCTGGTTCACGTGCTCAGTAACCTGTCGGATGTCGCTAAACTCGGCCCACTGATCGCCACTGCGTTTGTCGCTACCCTTTACGGGGTTTCGACGGCTAATCTGATCTGGTTACCGATAGGCAATAAATTAAAAACACAGTCAAAGAGTGAAATGCTGGTAAAGGAACTCATTCTGGAAGGGGTCCTCTCGATACAGGCAGGAGAAAACCCCAACATTCTTGCACAAAAATTAAAGGTTTTCCTGGCGCCTGGCGATCGTGAACGCAAAGTCGAGTCAAGAGGCGCCGAAGTTGGCAGTGCGGAGGCGGAAGCGGCCAATGCTTAATCGACATAAGAAAGCTCCGGATAAAGAGAATAATGAGCGATGGTTGCTCACGTATTCAGATTTGATTACTTTGCTGATGATTTTCTTTGTCATCATGTACGCCATGTCGAGCATCAACGTTCAAAAATTTATGACACTCACCCAATCGCTCAATGCGGCGCTTGATCCTAATAACAAGATTCCCCTTCAGAATCTTGCCACGAGTGGGTTGACCACGGCCGCAAATCCAACGACCGGTGATCATTCGACCGGTTATTCGGCGGCACCCTCCCCCATTACTAAACAGCAAAAGCAGCAGATTCAAACATTGATGAATGAGAACATCAGGTTTAGCAACCTGTATCAGCGTTTGCAAAATTATGTGAAGAAAAATGGATTAAACAATTCAGTGTCACTTTACAATCAGACAAGAGGTATACAGATCACCTTAAAAGATGTGGTGCTGTTCCAAACAGGACAGGATAGTCTTTTACCAGGTGCGCAACAGATTCTGAAGGGACTGGTGCCGTTTTTGCAAAGCGTCAACAATCCGATCGTCGTAGAAGGATATACCGACAACGTGCCGATCAATACGCCCCAGTTTCCATCAAACTGGGAATTGTCGACTGGTCGCGCCGTTAACGTCGTCCATTTTCTGATTGCCAATTCGCTTAACCCCAACCGGTTATCTGCGGAAGGGTTTGGCCAGTAT
Organism: Bacillota bacterium; assembly: GCA_021785975.1. GTDB lineage: Bacteria > Bacillota > Bacilli > Alicyclobacillales > SLC66 > JAJZCL01. The sequence goes on from JAJYOE010000022.1 coordinate 3,022, forward strand.
CATCCTGTGGTTCCAAATACTACTCCAACTAATCGGGCGATGAACCGTCGTGTCAATATTGTCATCCTTAGAAAATCAATTGCCAATATTATTGAACAGACGACTGGAAATTCATCCGGAAATAACAGTGCCAGTTCAACGAAATCAAGTTCCTCCGGTTCTCAAGTCACACTGCCGCAGTTTAAGAATGTGATCGGGGTCAATCCCTCCATGGATATATCATCCAATTATACGCAGGGCCAAACAGCGCCTACTCAAAAATTGCCGCAAAATATCTTTGGCACACAACCCAATAATAGCCATACTCCATAATTGTTTTATCCGAACGTATGATCGTTTATAATGGGTGAAGGGAGGAGCACGTCAATAAAGGAGTGATCCCATGCCCGATATTAATCCGGGTGAATTTCAATTAGTATCGTCGTATCAGCCTACCGGAGATCAACCGGAAGCGATTGAGCATTTGATAGATGGTGTGAGGAACGGCAGTAAATTCCAGACCCTTCTTGGCGTAACGGGTTCTGGCAAGACGTTCACCATTGCCAATGTCGTGGCAAAATTGAATAAGCCTACGCTCGTGATTGCCCACAATAAGACACTGGCTGCGCAATTGACCGCTGAATTTAAGGAGTTTTTTCCTAACAATGCAGTGGAGTACTTTGTCAGTTACTACGACTACTACCAACCGGAAGCCTACATTCCCCAAACGGATACATTTATCGAAAAAGACGCGAAAATAAACGATGAGATCGACAAACTCCGTCACTCTGCGACTAGTGCCTTATTTGAGCGGAGCGATGTGTTGGTGGTCGCCAGCGTTTCGAGTATTTACGGATTAGGTAGTCCATTTCGATATAAGGAAAATGTGCTGTCACTGCGTATTGGGATGGAGCGTCCGCGCAACGGCATTTTGCGAAGACTGGTTGATATGCAATATGAGCGCAACGATGTGAACTTTACTCGGGGAACGTTTCGCGTTCGCGGTGATGTGGTGGAGATTGTTCCTGCTTCGCGAATGGACCAGGCCATTCGCATTGAATTTTTTGGAGACGAAATTGAACGCATCACTGAGATTGATATCCTGACAGGAGAAATTCTCGGTCGCCGCGAACACGTTGCCATCTTCCCTGCATCTCACTTTGTCTCCGGTCAGGAGACGATAGCGCGCGCAGTCGAGGACATTCGGGAGGAACTTCGATTACGCCTTGCGGAGTTGAAAGAGGCAGGCAAACTCCTCGAAGCACAGCGACTGGAACAGCGCACCAACTATGATATTGAGATGATGCTGGAGGTAGGATACTGCTCCGGCATTGAGAACTATTCGCGCCATCTTGACGGTAGGAAGGCGGGAGAACCACCTTATACGTTATTTGACTACTTCCCAGATGATTTTTTGCTGGTGATTGACGAATCTCACGTGACCATTCCGCAACTTCATGGGATGTATGGTGGTGACCGTACTCGCAAACTGACACTTATTGAGCACGGTTTTCGCCTCCCTTCTGCGGCGGATAATCGGCCACTTCAATTTGAAGAGTTGAGCAGGTATCGATATCAGACGGTATTTGTTTCTGCAACTCC
>JAJYOE010000022.1:4702-22872 GCA_021785975.1 Bacillota bacterium
ATGAACATGGCATTGTCCCAACGACCATCCGCAAAGCGGTGCGCGATGTGATCGAAGCGACCAAGACTGTCAGCGAATCTGAAGAATTAACAACTAAAGTAGCAAAATTAAGCAAGGCGGAGAAGCGCGACCTGCTTGCGCGTCTTGAACGCGAGATGAAAGAGGCGGCAAAAGCGCTCCAATTCGAACGCGCAGCAGAACTGCGCGATTTGATGATCGAATTAGCCGGAAGCATGCCGGACAAGAAGAGGGCATAAAGGAGTCAATTATGGCACATGACGCAATAGTAGTGAAAGGAGCCAGGGCGCATAACCTGAAAAACATCGATGTGGTGATTCCACGAGATAAACTTGTCGTGCTGACCGGGCTCAGTGGTTCAGGGAAGTCGTCGCTTGCGTTTGACACGTTATACGCAGAGGGGCAGAGGCGCTATGTGGAATCTCTCTCTGCCTATGCCAGGCAGTTTCTTGGGCAAATGGAGAAGCCGGATGTTGATTCGATCGACGGTCTATCACCTGCCATCAGTATTGACCAGAAGACGACGAGTCGCAATCCGCGTTCCACGGTGGGGACAGTGACGGAAATCTACGACTATCTTCGTCTACTGTTTGCGCGCATAGGCACTCCGTTCTGCCCGCATTGCGATATCCCGATTTCTTCGCAGACGGTCGATCAAATGGTGGATCGGGTAATGGACTTTCCGGATTCCACCCGCATTCAAATTCTGGCACCAATGATCAGCGGAAAAAAAGGCGAACACAGCAAGCTTTTCGATGACCTTGCCAAAGCAGGTTATGTTCGTGTAAGAGTGGACGGGGAGATGCATGACCTGGGAGAAAAAATCGCGCTTGAAAAAAACAAAAAACACAACATTGCGGTCGTGGTCGACCGGATTGTCATCAAGCAGGATATTCGCTCTCGGCTTGCGGATTCTTTAGAGACTGCGCTGGGTCTAGCTGGTGGAACCGTGATGGTGGATGTGATCGGAAAAGAGGAACTGCTTTTCAGCCAGAACCTGGCTTGTCCCAATTGCGGTTATAGTGTCGGGGAAATCAGCCCGCGCATGTTTTCATTCAACAGCCCATTTGGTGCTTGTCCCGAATGCACAGGGCTTGGTGTCAAACAGGAAGTCGACGAAGGGCTCGTGATACCAGATCCTTCGCAATCGATCGCGCAAGGTGCATTTGTGCCATGGGCGGGGTCCACCTCCACCTATTATCCACAACTGTTACAAAGTGCTTGTGAACACCTTGGCGTGGACATTCACATGCCTGTTCGGGATATTCCCCCACCGCTCATGCAAAAGCTGTTATATGGATTTTCAGAAAAAATACGTTTTACTTTTGAAAACGACTTTGGCCAAGTCAAGCGCGCGGAGGTATTTTTTGAAGGCGTCATCAATAACCTGGAGCGGCGGTATAAGGAGACAGCGTCCGATTACATTCGTGAATTCGTGGAAGGATTTATGAGCAGTCGTCCTTGTCCTGCATGTAAAGGGAATCGCCTCAAGCCTGAGAGTCTGGCGGTGCGCGTAGGCCATATCAACATCTCGGAATTTACCAAGTATTCAATACAGGAAGCGATTGATTTTGTCGATACTCTGTCGATGTCTGAGAAGGAACTCCAAATCGCTCACCTCATCATCAAAGAAATTCTATCTCGCCTGGGGTTTTTATCTGACGTGGGATTGAACTACCTGACGCTAGCGAGAGCTGCAGGCACCTTATCAGGGGGGGAAGCGCAACGGATTCGGCTCGCTACGCAAATCGGCAGCAGTTTGATGGGCGTCCTCTATATCCTTGATGAACCTAGTATCGGTTTGCACCAGCGGGATAACGCACGACTTATCAAGACACTGACACAGATGCGAGATCTTGGCAACACCCTGATTGTGGTGGAACACGATGAAGACACGATGCTGGCCGCTGATTTTATCATCGATATTGGACCTGGTGCCGGTGTCCACGGCGGAAAGGTGATGGCACAGGGAACGGTTCAGGAAATTATGGACGATAACCATTCATTGACCGGGCAATATTTGAGTGGAAAGAAGTTCATACCGTTGCCAGAATCGCGTCGAGCGTTAGACGGTCGCTTTGTGACGGTCAAGGGAGCAAAGGAGAATAACCTGAAAGGAATATCCGTCAAATTCCCTATCGGCGTTTTCACCTGTGTCACTGGTGTGTCTGGCTCCGGCAAGAGTACGCTTGTCAACGAGATTCTTCACAAATCGCTAGCGCAGGCGCTAAACAAAGCCAGGGTACGTCCTGGACGGTTTGATGCGATCGAAGGATTGGAACATCTGGACAAAGTGATTGACATCGACCAGTCTCCGATCGGACGCACTCCGAGATCCAATCCCGCTACTTACACTGGCGTATTTGACGACATCCGGGATGTGTTTGCCACAACCCAGGAAGCCAGGATTCGCGGTTACAAAAAGGGTCGCTTCAGTTTTAACCTTCGAGGTGGTCGCTGTGAAGCCTGCAAGGGAGATGGCATCATCAAAATCGAGATGCATTTTTTGCCTGATGTGTATGTCCCCTGCGAGGTTTGCAAAGGCAATCGCTATAATCGAGAGACGCTGGAGGTTCATTACAAAGGCAAATCCATTGCAGATGTGCTTGACATGACGGTGGAAGACGCGCTTCATTTCTTTGAAAATGTACCTAAAATCGCGCGCAAACTGAGTACGCTGAACGATGTGGGCCTGGGTTACATTAAAATGGGACAACCTGCTACTACGTTGTCAGGCGGTGAAGCGCAGCGCGTAAAACTGGCCTCTGAACTTCATCGTCGCAGTACAGGAAGAACTCTGTATATTTTAGATGAACCCACCACTGGATTGCACGTGGCAGACATTGAGCGTTTGTTGCAGGTGCTTCAGCGGCTGGTCGATGCAGGTGATACCGTGGTGGTTATCGAACACAATCTCGATGTGATCAAAACTGCGGATTATATCATTGATCTTGGACCTGAAGGTGGGGACGCAGGGGGAAAAGTAGTCATCACCGGTACACCAGAACGGGTAGCAGAATTTAAGGAGTCCTACACAGGTCAATTTTTAGCGCCTGTACTGATACGCGATAGGGAACGGATGGAATTAATGAACGTTTCGGTTTCCTGACGGCGCTGCAAACTTTGCTGCAGAAGGCGTTGCAGGATGGTGGAGGAGATGAACCAATGGCAACAATAGAGGATTTTTTGAAACTCGATATTCGGGTGGGCACGGTGGTTTCGGCAAAGGTCCATTCCACAGCCAAAAATCCTGCTTATCAATTGGAGATTGATTTTGGAGCGCTGGGGGTAAAAAAAAGCTCGGCGCAAATCACGAAGCTATATCATCCTGAAGACTTGTTGCAAAAGCAGGTGGTGGCGGTGGTCAATTTTCCATCAAGAAAAATCGGCGGTTTTGTGTCGGAGGTTTTGGTGCTTGGCGCAGTGAGAGACGATGGTGAAGTGATTTTATTGACACCTGAACGTTTGGCCACTCCGGGTGATCCGATTGCCTGATTCATGGGAGTGGTTCGGTGATTCGGCTATACTTCTACGCCACTTGAGCAAAGAAGAGCGAATCAAACTGCTGACTGCAAAGTGGCCACCTGGGGTCATTGATATTGTCAGCGGACCATCGGATGTTGTGATTCAATGGAACGAACCTTTCGTTGATCCTCGTATGCTCGACAAACTGATGGATGATGCGTTTTCTTTGCCAATTGCTGGTGACGCAAACCGCCTCCACCAGTTTCATGTCAGGTATGGCGGAGCGGATACGGACCTCAGCCTAGTATCTGCAGCGGTTGGTTGCAAGGAAGAAGAGGTAATCCAATTACACAGCGAGAATGAATATGAAGTGGTAAGCACGGGGTTCAGCCCTGGCTTTGCCTATCTCAGTGAATTGGCTAAAGCACTTCAGTTGCCACGAAGGTCTGTTCCTGCGCTGAAAGTAAAGAAAGGCGCTGTGGCAATCGCTGCTGGTTATACAGGAATCTATCCTCGTCAGAGCGCGGGCGGTTGGTGGGTAATCGGTTATTTGCGTGAAGACGAGGCGGATCAGTTATGGCGCTGGGAAAAGAACCCACCAGAGTTGCTTCAAATAGGAGATCGCGTGGTGTTTGAAAGGGAGAAAGGGGGAGGATTGGCCTGAACGCTTTCCAAGAGCTGATCAGGGAACTGGATGGGCGTGTACAGGTATATACACAACTTCCAACGAGTTTGCTAGGGGTGTCGCTGGAACACTTACAGAGTGGATATCTCTTTGGCGATTACGTCTGGTTTGCTGCTGCTGATATATCCGGCAAACCACTTTATCTCGCAGGCAAATCTGAGCAATTATCACGCTCGGAGCGTTATTTATTGAAAATGGCCATTCGTGCGATTCCCTTGTCTTTTTCTGACGGGCAAAGTTGGGAACAAAAGATCGCTGAAGCGCTGCATGAACCGCTTGAACCTTACGGTAGCGCCATTCGCATCGAAGATGAGGTGGAAAACATACTGGTTCCGTGGAATTGGCCGGTTTATGTGGTCAGTTTGCGGCCGGATGAGCGTTCAACAGTGGAAATTGTGGGAGAAGTATCAAGAAACTTCGAGTCGCTTGCGGATGATACCGAACTAATGGTGAACATGGTGATTGATCCGGCCATGATTGTTGGCGTGATCAGCCTGCACAAAGCGATGGATACTCAGTCGTTTTCTGGATTGGAGATCGCTGAAGCGCTGGTTCATGGGCTCATGTCCGAGTCATTTGTCAAGGTGAGGGCGATTTACAGCGAGGTCATTCGAAGTTTTCCTGAACTCTTGCGGATGGTAAAGCGAATGCATTATATCTTTCAAGCGGCAGAACGTTTTCAGGTAGAACAGCCTGTGTATTCCGTAAGAGGTATTGGGTTTTTCGAACTGCTCTTTACGACGAAATCACAGTTGCGTCAGTCCTACACGGATCACATTCTTCCGCCGAGCATTTTAATGGCGCTCGGTTCCGAATTGGAACAAACCGTGATGACGTTTATCCAAAACAACCTCAATATGAGCGAAACCGCCAGGCAACTATACTTGCACCGCAACAGTCTTTTGTATCGAATTGAGAGGATTAAAGAACTGACTGGGTATGATATAAGGCTTTTTCAGGATGCAGTAACTGTTTGGACTGCCCTGTTGCTGAAACGATTATAAACCATTGTCGAATTGCCTAAAGTTTTTTTGCCAACTTTGTATACGTTGACGTATAGAGCGTTAGCCCGAACTAAGGCTATACTAGCGATGTTAACTAGGGTTCTGGCGATGATGGAAAGGAGTTTTTTACTTGGCAGAAGTCAAACTAAATTCAGTATACAAAAAGTATACGGGCAATGTGGTGGCGGTAAGCGACTTTAATCTCGATATACAAGACAAAGAGTTTATCGTATTGGTAGGCCCTTCCGGATGCGGGAAATCTACCACGCTGAGAATGATCGCAGGTCTCGAAGAGATCAGCGAAGGTGACTTGATGATTGGCAATAAACGCGTTAACGATGTGGCGCCAAAAGATCGGGATATTGCGATGGTGTTCCAAAACTATGCACTCTATCCTCACATGACAGTGTACCAAAATATGGCGTTTGGACTGAAGCTTCGCCATTTTCCCAAGGCAGAAATTGATCGTCGGGTGAAGGAAGCGGCGCAAATTCTGGACATCTCTCATTTGCTCGACCGCAAGCCGAAGGCGCTATCTGGTGGACAGAGACAGCGTGTGGCGCTCGGACGCGCCATTGTTCGCGAACCTCAGGTGTTCCTGATGGACGAGCCGCTGTCAAATCTGGATGCCAAGTTGCGCGTGCAGATGCGCACGGAGATCAGCAAGTTGCACAAGCGATTGCAAACTACATTTATCTACGTGACCCACGATCAAACCGAAGCAATGACCATGGGCGACCGCATCGTCGTCATGAAGGACGGTTATATCCAGCAAGTGGCCACGCCGCAAGAGTTGTACAACAATCCGAGCAATCTTTTTGTGGCCGGGTTTATCGGTTCTCCGGCGATGAATTTTGTCAACGGCACGCTTGTGGATGAAGGCGGGAAAATCAAATTCCAATCTGAAGGAATGACGGTCACGCTACCAGAAGGCAGATATGAATTGATCCGCAGTCACAATTATGTGGGTAAACCTGTGGTCATCGGAATTCGTCCCGAACACGTACACGATGAACCGGTGTATCTTGAAACATATCCAGATGGGACATTTGTTGCCCCAGTAGATGTGGTGGAGCATATGGGTTCAGAAATGTATCTGTTTTTGGATATTAGCGGTCAGGTATTTAATGCGCGGATTGTCGCTCGTAGCGACGTTTCGATTGGTGACAAGGTAAAACTGGCCATTGACATGAGCAAGATTCACCTGTTTGATAAAGAGACAGAGGCAGCCTTGTTTTAATTCGTAAAAATGATGCAGCGATCATGAAGGCAGGGGTCAAGGCTCCTGCCTTTTCAGTTGGGAGTGAATAGACCTTTGGATAAATACGTGACGGTATCTGAATTACAAGAAGAGATGGACCTAGAACTGGTAGCGGGCCAATCAGGACTAGAGCGCCATATCACGACGACAGAAATCAACCGCCCGGGACTTGCACTGGCCGGCTTTCTCATGTATTTTCCCGCAGAACGGGTTCAAATTCTTGGCAGAACGGAAATAGCCTTTCTATCCTCCATGAGTGAGGCAGAATTTAAGGAACGGATTACTGGGCTATTGGCTAACGAATTGACCCCTTGCCTTGTCATTTCTCGCAGCATGGAGACAGATCCTATTTTGTACGAGTTGGCGGAACAACACGGGGTTCCGGTGTTGCGAACTTCCTTGTCAACGCCAAAGTTCATCTCACAATTGACTACTTTTCTTGCCATTCGCCTTGCGCCCGAAATACTGGTTCACGGCGTATTGGTGGACGTATACGGCATCGGCATATTGATGATGGGCTCAAGTGGCATTGGAAAAAGTGAGACTGCACTGGAACTCTTAAAGCGCGGGCATCGAATGGTGGCAGATGACGCGGTGGAAATCCGCCAGATCTCAGAAGATACGCTGGTGGGAACAGCTCCTCCGCTTTTGGAACATTTGCTAGAGATCCGAGGACTTGGCGTATTGAATGCGATGACGCTGTTTGGAGCAGGTGCGATTCGCACGCATAAGCGCATTGAAATGATCATCGAACTCGAGCAATGGGACGATACCAAACCTTATGATCGGTTGGGGTTGGATGAGCAAAAAAAGAAGATTCTTGACGTGGAATTAACATCAATCATTATTCCTGTACGTCCTGGCCGCAACCTGGCGATTATTATTGAAGTCGCCGCAATGAACCAGCGCCTGAAGCGGATGGGCTATAACGCCGCAAAAGAATTATCTGAGAAACTCATGACAAGTCTGCAGGATCCGATCGAAGATTAACTCATTTGACAGGGGCGTCATCCCATGGTAGGATACGTCCATACTATTGCTTTAGTATATTAGCATACTAAAGGATTGAGGGTAGCTAATGAGTTCTATTTACTTTGAACGCCCGCAAGGCTCCAGAGATTACCTTTTGCAGGAGTATGAAAAGCGTTACCACTTAGAACAGACGATACATGATGTGTTTTCAACGTGGGGATATGACTGGTTGGCTACTCCGCTTCTGGAGTATGAAGAGACAATCCGACAGGGACTTCACAAGGAAGAGGAAGAATCACTGTACAGGATGTTCGATGCATCTGGAAGAACGCTGGTGTTGCGACCGGAAATGACTACTCCAGTGGCGAGAGTGGCCACGACATCGCTTGGAAATGTCCCGCTGCCGCTGCATCTCGCTTATATTGATCGCACCTACCGAAGAGTTCCCGCGCGCAGCAATGAATCAGGCGAGGTGACACAAGCGGGGATTGAGCTTTTGGGAGATTCGGCGCCTGATGCGGATGCGGAAGTGTTAGCTGTCATGGCTTCCGTATTGCAATCTGTCCGCGTCGGTCATTTTCGCTTGGCGGTAGGTCATACAGGCTTTGTCGGCGCGTTGCTTCAAGATCTTCCTGAATCCATTCAGCAAGCACTAAGACAATCACTGTTGCGAAAAGACGCGGTAAGTTATGAACAACTTTTAAACCAGCAAAAAGACCGTTTATCAGAAAATGAATATCAGGCATTGTTGGCCATACCAGGAATTCGTGGAGGAATGGAGGCCATTCGCGAAGCCAGGATTCATGCCATTCATCCGATGGCGCAAAAAGCTTGTGATGACCTCGAAGCACTGATGGAAGCACTTGATGCGCATGGGTTGGCAGAGGTGGTTCGGTTTGATTTGGGCCTTTACCTGGAACATGACTATTACACGGGCATTTTATTTGAAGGGTACGTGCCATCGTTAGGACTTCCTGTCTGTTTTGGGGGACGTTATGATCGCTTGCTGGAGCGCTTTGGACGCCCTTTGCCAGCTACGGGAGGCGTGCTTCATTTGGAGAGGCTGCTGACTGTGATCGAGGAAAGAGAAGCGCAGAATGGCCGTTATTTACTTTTTACAGGTAAAAAAGACCGTCAACTGACCTATTCATTTGCGCAATACCTTCGCCAAAATGGGCTGGCTGTGAGGGTGGTGCGTAAAGAGGACGGACAAAATGATGCTCCCACGACAGCTTGGATCTCTGAAAAGAGTTTGCATAGCAGCAATGAAGCGTTGCAAACGTTTTTTCAAGCATTTATCGCAATGCGGGAAGGAGAGTAGCGGATGCTAACGATCGCCATGGCGAAAGGACGAGTGATGAAAGCGGTAGTGGCGCTGACGGCACAAGCGGGCTATCTCCCCCCTGAGAATCTGGAAAAGACAAGGAAACTGATTTTAAGTGATGAAAAGAATCACATTCGGTATTTGCTTGCTAAACCGGTCGACGTGCCGACCTATGTGGAAAGAGGGGCGGCCGATCTTGGCATTGTAGGAAAAGATGTGTTACTGGAATCAAGTGTTGATGTCCACGAATTGCTGGATTTGGGAGTAGGACGTTGTCAGTTGTCGATTGCAGGCCCACCGGATCGTGAACTTGACCAGGTGAGAAGGGTGGGCACCAAATACCCCAACTATACCAGAGACTATTTTTTGAAAAGGAATCAACAGGTCGAAACGATTTATTTGAATGGCAGTGTTGAATTGGCGCCGCTGATCGGACTAGCTGATTGTATTGTGGATCTAGTGGAAACAGGAAGGACATTGGAAGAAAACGGATTAGTCACGTGGCTTAGTCTGGAGGATATATCCACTCGCTTGATTGCCAATCGCGGAAGTTATCAGTTGCGGGCAGAGGAAATCGACCGATTTACCAAACGAATGCGCGCGGTGTTATAAGAGGTGAAAGCTTTGATTGCTGTGATCGATTATGGGGTAGGCAATTTGCTCAGTGTGGCAAAGGCACTTGAACACATCGGCAGTCAAGTGGTCGTGACCAACCACACGGAAGACATCAATAAAGCAGACGGCGTCATTGTCCCTGGTGTGGGGGCGTTTGGGGATGCCATGTCAAATTTGCGTCAACTAGAATTGTTGGATCCGTTGATTAGTGTAGCCAAAGCGGGGAAACCACTTTTAGGGATTTGCCTTGGAATGCAACTGCTTTTCTCAGAGAGTGAAGAACATGGTGTTCATGCCGGAATGAATCTGATTCCAGGTCGTGTCGTGCGAATGCAGGGTGACTATAAGATCCCTCAAGTAGGGTGGAATCAGCTTCAATTAAAACGGACCCATTCGCTCGTAGAAAATGTGGCTGAAGGCGAATTTGCCTACTTTGTCCACAGTTATTATGTGGTGCCTCAGGACTCTTCGGTGATCGTCGCCACCACCGATTACCATCAGGATGTCACTGCTATCGTGGCGAAAGACAATATTGTAGGGATGCAGTTTCATCCTGAGAAAAGTTCCGCAACCGGTTTAAAACTGTTATCCAATTTTGTCAAATGGGCAGAAACGGGAGGTGCAAAGCCATGTTGATACTTCCCGCTATCGATTTGATGAGTGGACAGGCAGTCAGGTTGCTGAATGGGGATTTTGGGCAACAGACATCGTATGGCGACCCGTTCGAAGTGGTAAAAAACTATGTGAACGCTGGCGCAACGCATATTCATCTGGTGGATTTAGACGCTGCCAAAAATGGTCAGCCCTCTTTCCAAACGGTTGAATTTGTTAAGAAAGTCATCAAAGAAACCAGCCTTCAAGTAGAGATTGGCGGTGGCATCCGATCAGAGCGAGATGTGGAACGATGGCTACAGTCAGGGGTATGGCGTTGCGTGATCGGCACGAGAGCTGCCGAAGATCCGGACTTTGCTGATGAACTCTTTTACAACTACAAAGAATCTGTCATTGTAGGCATTGATTCGAGGGATGGCATGGTGGCTACTAGAGGTTGGTTAGAAAATTCCCCTTGGAAGGCGGAGGAATTTGCAAAAGCGTTGTATCAAATGGGCTATCGCGAGTGTATATTTACTGACATTTCACGTGATGGAACATTACAAGGGGCGAATATCGACTTATCTGTTCAATTGTCTGCTGCGTCTGGATTGAAAGTGGTGGTGTCTGGCGGGGTGAGCGACCAATCGGATGTGCAGGCAGCCAGGTCCATGGAGGGGCAAGGGATCAGTGGAATCATTATTGGCAAAGCGCTATTTACAGGAAAAATTGACTTACAGGCAGTGCTGGCTCTAGTCGACGGAGGTGAAGACTAGTGCTCGCAAAACGCATCATTCCTTGTTTTGACGTGGCAAACGGGCGGGTGGTGAAACATGAGTCTTTTTTTGATAACAGACGCGATGCGGGCGACCCCGTTGAACTAGCGGAATTGTACGATCAGGAAGGCGCAGACGAATTGGTGCTGCTCGACATTTCCGCAACACATGAGGGTAGAAAAACGTTGCTAGACATTGTCAAAAAAACGGCAGAACGAATTTTTATCCCCTTTACTGTGGGAGGGGGAATCGGCAGTGTGGATGAAGTGCGCGATGTGCTGCTCGCGGGTGCGGACAAAGTCTCGATCAATTCGGCGGCGGTGCGAAAGCCGCAATTGATTGCTGAGATATCGAAGCGTTTTGGCTCCCAGTGTACAGTAGTGGCAATAGACGCGAAAAAGAAGCCGGATAGTGATGATTGGGAAGTGCTGATCAGCGGAGGTCGCGTAACCACCGGGTTATCTGCCCTGGCTTGGGCAAAAGAGGCAGAAAAGCTTGGCGCGGGGGAAATCCTTTTGACCAGTTTTGATCAGGATGGCAAACGAGATGGTTATGATTTGGAACTGACACAGCGGGTATCTGATGCACTGAAAATTCCGGTCATTGCATCAGGCGGAGCAGGAAACAAGAATCATTTCTATGAGGTGTTCACCAAAGGTAAGGCGGATGCAGCACTTGCAGCCAGTGTTTTTCACTTTGCAGAAATGGGCATAGGCGAGGTGAAACAATATCTACGAGATCGGGGAGTGTGGGTGAGATGAGTGAAGCGGATCAAACGCTGACAGACAGCTTGAAATGGGGCGAAAACGGTCTGATACCCGCAGTGATTCAGGACGCAGAAACAAAGCGTGTATTAACCGTAGCTTACATGAACCCTACATCGCTAAGAAAGACTATAGAAACTCATGAAACCTGGTTTTACAGCCGATCGAGGCAAACCCTGTGGCATAAGGGGGAGACTTCCGGGAATACTCAACGGGTAGTAAGTATAGAAGCTGATTGTGATGGAGACAGTCTGCTCATCCAGGTTGAGCCAAGCGGCCCGGCTTGTCATACGGGAGCCACCTCCTGCTTTGACGAAAATCCCATCATCGAACAAGATCCTTCACTTGCATCATATGAAGGGATTTTGTCACGACTCGAAACCAGGGTAAAGGATAGGGAGAGGGAGCGTCCGGAAGGCGCATATACCACTTATTTGTTTGAAAAAGGCATTGATAAAATCCTAAAAAAAGTAGGAGAAGAAACTGCTGAAGTGATTATTGCTGCAAAAAATCGAAGTGCCAGTGAACTTCGCTATGAAGTAGCTGACCTCATGTACCACCTGATGGTGCTGCTAAGGGAGCAAAATTTACCCTTTGCGGAAGTGCTTTCGGAATTAAACGATAGGTATCAAGGGCGATAATTACAGCGTTTTCATACGACAACCCAGATATTACACTTTCATCCTCTAGGGGAATCTAGTATGCTAGGAGCCTAGGGGTATTTCTCTTGCTTATTTTTTTTGCAGAGAGTATACTTTGGAAGCGTTTTCTAGAGAAGCTTTTAAAGTGATAGCGCCGATGCCTATATGCTTTTTCTCGAAACATCTCCAGATAAAAAAACAAACTCAAATTTATATATTGCATGGAGGGCTAAGGTCTGATAGATTATTTGTCGTGCTTAGAGGTGATGAGATGTCAAGCTTACTAGAAGTTTCTGGTATAAAAACAAGCTTTCTGACGAACAAAGGATATTTGCCTGCGATTGAAGATGTGTCTTTCACACTAGACAAAGGTGAAGTGTTGGGAATCGTCGGTGAATCCGGGTGTGGGAAAAGCGTCACTTCCCTTTCAGTGATGCAATTATTGTCCGCAAACGGGAAAATTCAACAAGGATCCATCCGCTTTGAGGGGAAAGATCTCGTCAAACTTCCTGATGCTGAAATGCGCAAAATTCGCGGAAACGATATTGCGATGATTTTTCAGGAACCGATGACTTCGCTCAATCCGGTGCATAAGATTGGACGTCAAATCAGTGAGTCACTGATGCTTCATAAAGGTATGAGCAGGGCGCAGGCTCGGGTGAAAGCCGTTGATTTATTGAAGTCAGTGGGCATTCCAAGAGCGGAGCAAATCGTGGATGAATACCCTCATCGCCTTTCAGGCGGAATGCGACAAAGGGTGATGATCGCGATCGCCATGGCCTGTGATCCTAAATTGTTAATTGCAGATGAACCAACGACGGCGTTAGACGTTACCATCCAGGCTCAAATCCTTGATTTGATGAGGAAAATTCGCCAGGAACACAACATGGCCATTCTGCTGATTACCCACGATTTGGGTGTTGTCGCGGAAATGTGCGATCGCGTGGTGGTCATGTATGCAGGGAAAGTAGTAGAGCAGGGTACAGTAAAGGAGATATTCAGAAACCCGTCTCACCCCTATACCGTTGGGTTGATGAATTCCATTCCTAAGTTGGAAGAAAGGCAAGCTCGTCTTCCTTCGATTCCGGGCAATGTTCCCAGTCTAGAATTGATGCCGAAGGGATGTCGGTTTGCCACTCGCTGTGAATTTGTGACAGACAAATGCATTCAAGAGGAACCCACCCTTCTTCCTGTGGAAGAAAATCATGATGCTCGCTGTTGGTTGATGAAGAAAGAGGAGGTTGCCATATGACGGATGCGCTTTTGAGTGTCAACGATCTGAAAATGCATTTTCCCATTCGTAAGGGGATACTGCGTCGTACCGTTGGCTATGTGCGAGCCGTTGATGGTGTCAGTTTTGATGTAAAAGCCGGTGAAACTTTTGGCCTGGTTGGCGAAAGTGGATGCGGCAAAACGACAACTGGGCGAAGTATTCTGCGCTTAATTGAGCCTTCAGGCGGTCAAGTGTTTTTTAACGGAAAAAATGTGACGAAATTATCGGGTACGGAGATGCGTAAAATTCGCTCGGAAATGCAGATTGTGTTTCAGGATCCTTACGGTTCTCTCAACCCTAGGTATACGGTACAACAAACACTGGAAGAACCGATGATTATTCATAACCTCTATGCAGATGCTTCGGAACGCAAAAAAAGAGTCATGGAATTGTTGGAAGTGGTGGGGCTCTCCACCAGTAGAATGAACCGTTATCCTCATGAATTTTCAGGAGGCCAGCGTCAGCGAATCGGAATTGCACGCGCACTTGCCGTGAATCCTAAACTCATTATTGCAGATGAACCTGTATCAGCACTTGATGTTTCCGTACAATCGCAAGTCCTTAATTTATTGGATGATTTGCAAAAAGAATTTCATCTTACGTATGTGTTTATTGCGCACGATCTGAGTGTAGTCAAACACATCAGCAATCGTGTGGGAGTTATGTATTTAGGCAAAATGGTGGAGCTTGCAGAATCGGACAGACTTTATGAAAAGCCAATGCATCCCTACACGCAAGCGCTCCTGTCGGCCGTGCCAATTCCCAATCCAGAGGCAAAGAGGGAACGGATTATTCTTCAAGGTGATCTGCCTAGTCCCGCAAACCCTCCAAGTGGATGTTACTTTCATCCGCGTTGCCAATCTTGCATGGATATTTGCAAAACGACAGCGCCGGAATGGAAAGAAATCGAGCCAGGGCACTTTGCTGCCTGCCACTTGTATAATTAGAAGGAGGAAAAGTTGGGTATGGCTGAAGTGAATATGCAGGAACCGGAAACGCCGACAAAGTTGGAAGTACAACTTGCCTATGCAGACATGAAAGAATCCAATAAGCTCCTCAGGCTGTTAAAAGCATATCCTCTGGTGCTTGTCGGCGGGATCTTGGTACTTGCACTTGTCATTATTGCCGTTTTTGCTGCAAAATTGGCGCCGTTTAATCCGGATACACAGTTTCCTAATGGACTTGCAATGACAGGTGCGCCGTTACCTCCAGGACATGTTTTCAAAATGGGGACTGATGATCTCGGTAGGGACGTCATGAGCCGTGTCATTTGGGGCTCTCAAGTGTCGCTCGAAGTAGGCTTGATGGCTAGTATGATCAGTCTTTTTATCGGTACTCCTTTGGGCATTATTTCTGGTTATTATGGTAAATTTGTGGATACTGTGATGATGCGTATTACTGATGTATTTCTTGCATTTCCATTTATATTGTTCGTTGTGGCACTCGTTGCCGTGTTAAAGCCTTCAGTCAGCAATGTGTTTATCGCCATCGGGGTTCTAGGATGGCCGCTCACAGCGCGTATTGTACGCGGGCAAGTGCTTGCGGTAAAGGAATTTGAATACGTTCAAGCGGCAAAGGCCCTTGGCGCAGGTAGCTTTCGCATCCTGTTCCGAATCATCCTTCCGAATATCATGGCACCGGTCATCGTATTGACTACCTTAAATATTGGCAATAACATGTTACTTGAATCTGTTTTAAGTTTTTTGGGAATCGGGGTTCAACCACCCACTCCCAGTTGGGGTAGTATGTTGGCAGAAGGACAAGCTGTTTTCCAGTATGCGCCTTGGCTTTTATACTATCCGGGATTTGCTTTATTGCTTGCCGTGCTCGGCTTCAACCTCCTTGGTGACGGTTTGCGCGAACTTTTCAATCCAAGACGAGTTCGATAACCTAACTGGGGAAGATTAAAGCGTAACTGCGTTAACAATATTCAATAGGGGGTAAATTGATGAAGTCCAAAAAAATGCGCATTTTTGGCGTGGTAGCTTCTGTTGCCATGCTGGGAACAGCACTTGCCGGATGCAGTTCGCAGGCGGCCCAACCTCTGAAAACTTCTCCTGCACCTTCGGCCGCAAAGCCTGTGTACGGCGGAAGTCTCACGATGGATCTTTCCAGTAACTTCCCTCACCTGGATCCTGCAAAGGCGTACGATACCACATCGTATGAAGGTGTGCTTCAGTTTTACAATCAGTTGGTGACGTATAAAGGCGCGACCAACGATATCATCCCAAGCTTGGCTTCCTACACGATTTCTGATGGCGGTAAAGTGTACACTTTCCACATCAAGAAGGCCAAGTTCTGGAATGGGGACCCGGTCACTGCACAAAGCTTTATCACTGAATTTGAGCGTGTGCTGAACCCCGTCAATCAATCCGGTGGTTCAGGCTTTATCGACCCTCTCATCGTAGGATCCGATGCCTATGCAAAAGGCCATGCCAAAACCATCAGCGGCATGAAAGCGATCAATAACAATACACTTCAAATCACGCTGCAAAACCCAAGCGCCACGTTCCTGTATGTCATGGCGATGCCGTTCTTCTCTGCGGTTGATCCTAGCTACATCAAGGCGCATCCAGAGAGCTACGTCGATATCCATCCGATGGGCACCGGCCCCTTCATGCTTCAAAGCTTTGTGCCTGGACAAAAGTACGTGTTTGTGAAAAACCCGAACTATTTCCAAAAAGGCATTCCTTACCTGAATCAAATTACGTTTAACATCAACAACTCGCCACAAGCGGTTATGCTTAACTTCGAACAAGGCAATACAGGACTGATCTCCTGGAATCAGGGCGGTATTCCTTCTCAGGATTATCTGCCAATGTCCACGAATCCAAAGTATTCGAAAGACATTGTCAAAACGGTCCAAGTTGCAGTCCATTATATGGGTCTGAATACCAAATACGGTCCGACCAAGAACGTTCTCGTTCGTAAAGCGCTTGAATTTGCTGTAGACAAACAACAAATCATTCGTCTGCTCGGCGGACTTGGTGTTCCTGCAAATGAACCAATCCCGACCAGTATGCCTTCCGCATACGAGAAGACGCTGCCTGCCAATGCCACCTATACTTACAATCCTGCGAAGGCAAAAGCACTCTTGAAGCAGGCGGGATATCCGAATGGGTTCAAGACCACCATTTACACGGATAACTCTTCACCTGACGATGTCAGAATCGCAGAAGCTGTGCAATCCATGTTCCAAAAAATCGGCGTTAACGCGTCCATTAACCAAACCTCATGGGGCACGTTCCTGACGAATAATGAAACTGGTAAGCAAAGCATCTTCAAATTGGCATGGATCGAAGACTTCCCGGATCCATCCGACTTCCTGGATGTGTTGTTCAACTCCAACCAGGCGCCTGTCAACAACTCCACCAACTTCAGCAACAAGCAAGTCGATGCGTTGCTGAATAAGGGTGCGCTCATGCCAGCTGGTGTTGCGCGCGACAATGTGTATAAGCAAGCGCAAAACATCATCATGTCCCAAGCTCCTTGGATTCCGCTCTTCTATCCGATCTATCCTGCGGCTGTCCAACCTTGGGTCAAAGGCTTCTACATCAACCCGAACCTCACCGATCCATTGCAATACATGTGGGTTGTGAGTCACTAATCGTTACACTTAGGATTTTGCTTTCTCCATGCCGCGAAGAATTCCCTTCGCGGCATGGCTAAATAATGGAGGTGTCGTTGTGGTTTCCTATATTGTCCGGCGGATATTTGGTGCGCTGATTGTACTTATCGGTGTTTCCATCATCACGTTTTTGTTGGCCTACGCCGTCCCAGCGGATCCTGCAAGAGCGATTGTCGGCCCTCATGCGCCGGAATATTTGGTTCTTCAGATTCGCAAGCAATTGGGTTTGGACGATCCGTTGCCCGTTCAATACATCCGATATCTTGGCAATCTGCTTCATGGGAATCTGGGAAATTCCTATGTGTTAAACCAACCGGTAACCACACTGATTGGTCAACGCATTGGTGCGACAGGATTACTAGCCGGGCTTGCTTTTGTCTTTGAACTAGTGATAGGCATTCCGATTGGTATTCTCACTGCTCTGCGCGATCGTAAAGTGACTGATCATATATTAAGTACCGCTGCACTGATTGGAATTTCTCTCCCAGTGTTCTTTGTGGGACTTGAACTCATGTATTGGGTAGGCTTCAAGCTTGGCTGGCTGCCTATTGGAGGTACAGGCGGAATTCTTTACGCTCTTCTCCCAGCGCTGACGTACGCCATCACTGGCGCTGCATATTATGCTCGTTTGCTAAAATCTTCTATGATAGATGTGCTGAATCAGGATTATATTCGAACGGCAAAGGCGAAAGGTGCCAGTCCACTTCGCGTGGTCATGCGCCATGCGCTTAGAAACGCGTTGATCCCTGCATTGACTTATGCCGGCACGGACGTGGCTGCGCTTCTTGGCGGCGTCGTGGTCATCGAAGACATCTTCGGGTATTCCGGGGTGGGGCAATTGGCATTTCAGGCGATTGGCAATCTCGATGTGCCACTCATTATGGGCACCGTACTTTTTGCCACTGTGTTTGTCGTTATATTCAATTTGATTGTCGATATTTTATATGGCATTGTTGATCCACGAATCTCCTATTCATAAACTTATTTGACATGAAATTAAAAAGGGGCTGTCCCCAAAGTCATTATTATGACTTTGGGGACAGCCCCTTTTTTTGTGGATTATATTTCAACTGGGCATTCAAGTCCAAGGATCTTTAGCGCGCGTAAGATGGTGATCCTTGTCGCATCAACTAGGACGAGCCGCAATCTGCGA
>JAJYOE010000023.1 GCA_021785975.1 Bacillota bacterium
GCTTGCAAGAAGTCATTGTCAATCACGCATGACACCTTGATCTCCGAAGTGCTGACCATTTTCACATGCGCCCCAGAAGATTCAAGGGCAGTAAACATTTTCGCCGCTACTCCGGGATTACTGATCATTCCTGCACCGACGATCGATATTTTGGCGAGCCCTTTTTCATGAAATACGCCTTTGTGCCTGGTGGCTTCCATCATGCCTTCGCAGACTTCAATCGCGCGTTCCACATCCCCTTCCATCACGGTAAATGAGACATCCACCTCGCCCTCTCTCACCACACTTTGCACAATCACGTCCACATTGACCCGCTCTTGTGCCAGAGCGCTGAAAATATAGGATAATTGCGGGGTTAGGAGTGGAATACCAAGAAGCGCAATCCGCGCCACCTCTTTTTCAAAAGCGACTCCCGTCACCACACGTTCACTTTCCATCGTTTTCATCTCAGTGATCACCGTCCCTTCATTTTCGCTAAACGTCGAACGCACTACTAGCGATACCCCGTGCTTCTTTGCCGTTTCGACCGCACGCGGATGAAGCACCTGCGAGCCAAGGTTGGCCAGTTCCAACATTTCCTCATAGCTGATGCGATCCATTCGTCGTGCGCCTTTAATATAGCGAGGATCAGCAGTATAGACGCCTTCCACATCGGTATAGATTTCGCATAAATCCGCTTTGATAGCGGCAGCAACCGCCACTGCAGTGGTATCCGATCCACCGCGACCAAGCGTGGTAATCGCACCGCCTGCAATCCCCTGAAACCCTGCAATGACCGCTATTCCGCCCTGCTTCATCCACTCAAGAAGCCGGTCGGTATGGATATCGCTAATTCTTGCAGCGCCGTGCACCGCCTCGGTCTCTATCCCCGCCTGCCAGCCAGTAAAAGAAGCAGCTTTCAGTCCCCGTTTGATCAAAGCCATCGAAAGCAGCGCAATCGTCACCTGTTCTCCCGTCGATAAAAGCACGTCCATTTCCCTGCGGTCCGGATTAGGGCTGATCGCGCTGGCGAGCTCCACCAATTCATCAGTGGTATGTCCCATGGCGGAAACCACCACGGCGACCCGGTGACCATCAGCATAGGTTTTTGCTACGCGATCTGCCACTTTTTCAATGCGTTCCACTGAACCCACTGAAGTGCCTCCATATTTTTGAACAATCACTGCCATGTTGCCACTCCCGTTCTCTACTTGGCTGTATAGTTATGCATTACATCCTATCATAAATGCATGATAATGCGTAATCCCCAACTAAAGTTGGCATGGAGAGTATAATTGGTTAGTATGGAGATAGAGACTTGGAATTTTCAAAGAAAAGGAGCCGCCATGAAACTCGTTTATCCAGCCATTGTCGCCATCAGTGCTTGTCTGACTGCGCTATTGATTCTCTCCCCCTCCGCCTTTGCCGATAGCCAGGCTTCACCCATCGGACCGATCGCCACGCCTTTTGACGTGGCCGCGCAGGGAAATTACACGATCAGCGCAGACTTGCCCGACCCGACATTCCATAAATTGGAGACCAAATCCTATCCGGGACCTGCAAACGGCGGGATACTTTCTAATGATCCCACTGCATGGACTGGTTTTTTGCGTCAGTCAGGTAGAACGATGATTGTCAACCTCAATCAGCCCAGCACTGTTACCGGAATTTCTATCAACTTTTTGGAAGATACGAGTAGAGGTATTATTTTCCCCACTTCCGTTCATTTTTCACTTTCCACAGACGGAATACACTGGATGAATGCCGGTGTGGTGACCAACACCCAATTACCGGAAGTGGGGGGACCTCAGCAAAAAACCTATAGTGTTACCGTCCCTCGCGTCACCGCCAGTTTCATACGGGTCTCCTTTCCCGTGGACGTCTGGGTGATGGCGCAAAATTTGCAAGTTACGGGTTCGCCGTTTATCCAACCAAGCCTGGTGAACCTTCCCGCCG
Source organism: Bacillota bacterium (assembly GCA_021785975.1). Taxonomy (GTDB): domain Bacteria; phylum Bacillota; class Bacilli; order Alicyclobacillales; family SLC66; genus JAJZCL01. The sequence goes on from JAJYOE010000023.1 coordinate 1,936, forward strand.
TTAGCCAGAACAACAATATTGCTGGATTCCTCGGCGTCAATACCCCGCAAGCCGCCGGCATCCAAAACATGCTCTTAATTTACAGTGGCGCTTACGGTGCACTTGGAACCTGGAAGGAAAGTGACTTTCTCCCCAATGTCGCCTATGTCAGTCCTTCCGGTCAGGTTCAGGGCAAGATGTTTGACACATTTTTATTTCTTCCCTACGGCAACCTGCTCGGAAGTGCACTAGGATGGCAGAACTACCTGAAGAACTTATTTGCTCCAGAGGAGCAACTGTCGGCATTGAACCAGACAGTCGCCGACCTCCAGCCGACGTTCAGTTCACTTGGCATTAGTGAACCTACCGTCAACGTGGTGCTTGCCATCCCGTATCCGAATAGTTCGGTAACGAATTTCGGAGGTATTCCCGGGTACTCTTCCTCGCTCTCGTTCAGCACCCAAAACACCTCAGTCACATCGGCGTACGGCAATCGCCAGGCGGCGATCTCCTGGTACGTCAATCAACTGTTGGCTGATTTTCAACAGGCGAATTTTACGCACCTTCGTCTGGCAGGATTATACTGGGACAGCGAATCGGTGAACTATTCGATCCCTCACGAAGCGGATCTAGTACAAAGCACCGCCAATCTAGTTCATAGCGACAATTTGAAGTTTTACTGGATCCCTTCTTTTGACGCACCAGGCCTTGTCGCCTGGCAGGACTTCGGGTTTGATGGCGCCATTGAACAGGCTAACTACATCGGAAACCCGAAACTAGGAATTACAAGAGTCACCCAGGCCGCCGATCAGGCACAGGAGTTTGGGCTCGGCATGGAAGTGGAATTGTACCAGAAAATGCTGACGAAACCGTTATACCAGACCAGATATTTCAACGAACTGGTAGAACTATACAAACAAGGCGCAGAATCAGGAGTCGTGCACGCGTTTTACGCAGGGTCAAAAATCACCTCTGACCTTGCCAACAGCACGAATCCATCTTTGCGCCAACTGTATGTGGATACCTATGATTTCCTAATTGGAATGTTCACCTATCAACAATTCCAAAAATAACTTAGATCACTGATCCTTATGTTCCTCGTGCGTCCGTGCAGCATGCTTCGCGGACGCTTCCAATTTTGCCAACTCCTCGTCAATGTCCGAATGAAGGTCCACCAACGCCTCTTTCTGTCTGGCCTCTTGCCTTAACGCCTCCAGCGCCTCTGTCCTTGACGACTCCAATGCCTCTTTTGCCTTCTCAAGCGCCAACTTGCCAGATGCCGAAGAGAGCCTGGCTTCTACGTCCCGACGTTCCATTTGAAAGTCGTCAATTTGTTCGCGAAGCGTTTCCAGCGCATCTTTCAAGTCTTCTAACTTACCTTCATAGATGGCTGACTGCTCGTGCAAACTCTTCGCCTTACTCAAAAACCGGTTGCGCCGGAGGAGCCGATCGCGGGCCTTTTCCTCATCACCTTGTTCTAGCGCTTCGCCCGCCTGCTCGTAGGCTTTTTCTGCTTCTTCACTGACGCGCAATTCGTCTTCCTTGATCTCCTGCAATGCGTATTCCAACTCACCAGCAAGGCGTTTGACTTCTCCTGCCTGCACCAGCATCTCTTTTAATAAGAGCGAGGGATCCACCGTTTCGGATCGTTTCTTGGCGTCATTCACATAACTTTCCGCTATTTTCGATGCCCGCTTGAAGATGCCCACTGTTCTTCTCTCCCTAGTCGTTCAGTGATAACACCAATTGAGGCGTCTGGATGGTGTGATCCTGCGAAACAGAAATCACCGATGTACCGATCGCAAAAAACTCGATCACATGGCTACCCCAACCGTGGCTCTTTTCATGCAACTGCACGCCGACAATTCCCTCTGCCCGAACCGCATGAGCCTCCATCTGCATCCTTTCCATGGCGAGTTCCCTTGCATCATAAAGTGCCTGTGTAAAATTCGGCATTTCGACGTTTTGACCAACACTTCGCATAAATTGACGCAGCGACTGGTGAGCCACGTGGTAAACGCAACTGCCCATGACGAGTGATAGTGGTCGATATCCAGCCTTCAACAGCGTCCAGAAATCCTGACCCGATAAATCACTGGTAAACGGCATTCCATTTTGTAAACGATAATCTTTGCTGCGATCTCTTGCCGCTACCGCCGTGCCGATCGCAATAAATTCAGCCAAATCCGCGCCCCAATCATACCGACCGACTTCTAACCTCACTCCGACCACACCGTGCGCACCAAGCGCTTTAGCCTCTTCTTCCATTCTCGACATGGCCAATTCCCGCGCGTGGTACATGGCTTGGCTTAACACTTTCATTTCCTCGTTATTTTTCCAATTCGCCTGCTGGTATCCGATATGATAAATGGAGCTTCCCACCACCATGCCGATCGGCTCAAACCCCGATTCGCGAACCAACAGAAATTCATTCACTGACAGATCACTAGTAAACACGCCATCCGGATGATTCTGACTGCGCAGACCCTCAAGCCTTTCCAGTGCGTGTTGAGGTAAATCCCGAAATTCTTCGTCTGACATTACCTTACCCCCTTGTCTCTCTCGCGCAAATCGATCACAGATCCGACACTGCCAAGCGTACTGACATACGACTTTTGACGGCTGACGGCAGTCCCAAACATAATAAATTCAAGGATGTGGTCCTCCACTTCCTCCCGCTCACCACTATTCGTGGCAATAGACCCTTGATACTCTTCCACACGAAATGAATAATCCACGCCCACCACACCGTCTGCGCCCATTTTCACCACATCTTCGCGAAGTCGCTTTTGGGCAAAGTGGCGTACATCATACACTCCGTTAGTAAAATGCAGCATTTCCTGGTTATAAAAACTGGTTTGCTTCCACTTATCCGAGTAATTGGTCGCCAGATAATAATAAGAAGCGCCCACCGCAAGGCCCATGGGGAACGATCCCGCAGATAACAATCTGAGCAAGTCTTCCCCCGTCACTGAGCAAATGAGCGGGGACGGTATCGGCTTTATTCCTTCCACTCGAATCGCCGTACCCATACAGACAAATTCTATCGTGCCTTCTACAGATTCAAACTCGCGATGTAGCAGGCGAACATCCACGACCGCATTGGCGCCAAGTTGAACCGCCTCCTGACGCATGCGTTCCATCGCAAGGCTTCGAGCATCATAAAGCGCTTGGGTCGTCTCGCGAATCTCAAATGATGATCTCATGACATTCAATCCACCGGGATACCCTAGCCCTGGAAAATTACTGAAACTCTGAAAGTTCCCCCGCTGCGTGTTGACCCACCCGATATGATAAACTGAAGACCCCATCACTTGCCCGATGGGAATGACCGACAGTTTTCGCAAAGACAGCCACTCAGCAACGGAAAGCGTACTTGTCCATGGCAATTCGCCCGCCGATTTGGCAGACGAAAATTCCTCTCTGGTCGACTGGTCTTTCACGGGAATATTCGGCAGATTAACCCGACCATTTTCACTTGGACGTTTGGAACCAAAGGAAAACCGAAACATCCGCTCCCCCCTCAGTATCTGATGACATCATTATAGAAGAAAATCTTCCATTGACTTTCTCATGGACTGATTGACGCGAGCGACTTCACTAAGGACTTTTGAAAGGTTTTCCAACCATTCCTGCATCCCCACCGCCTTGCGTGAGAGCACCACGCCGCGGACCGATTTGGCCACTCGTGGAATAAACCTGTCGTTCTCAAGCGTCAAGGTGAACGACTGGTCATCGAGGATTACTTCCAGGTCCTTGATCGCCTGCGCTTTGGAAAACCATTTATGTTCCCTTTTAATGCGAACCAAATCAGGGATTGATTTTTCAAGCCGCTCGGCAAGCGCCTCCACATACGCTTTTTCATCCTCATGGGAATGTCGCCAGGATGCTGCACTTAAATCAAAAGAGAACTCACTCACTTTACAATTCACCTTCTATAGCGATCTAGCTCACTATATTCTTTATATACGAAGACTGGATAAAATTTTACCGTTTTTTCCTGATGGGTTGTTGGGATTCTCTGTGTTGGCGAATCTTCTTTTGTGCCCGCAAATAGGGAATTGCACCCTCCGTGTTATCCCAGGAGTCCATAAACACTGCCGCATAGCGGATGGCTTCAGATTCCGTCCCTGGCACAAATTGCTTGGGAAAGTTTTTTGGCATCATGCGAAGCCTTAAAAGGTAATCAAGCACATAGGGATTCCTGTTTTTTGCCTGGATAAACGCGGACCTGCTTGATGGTGAATCGCCAAAGAGCATGAATGAGGCAAGCACTTTTGCATAGAGCATGATCGTGGATTCATCATCCTCAAAATCCTCAATCAGTTGCATCACTTCTTCCATCCGATCGAGGTCGATCAGTGCCTTGAGCAGAACAAAGCGCAATCCCTGCTGATCAATACTGTCTAAGACAAGCGATTCTTTTAAGACATCAACGGATTTATCATACTCCTCAAGCTCCCACAACACCTGGGCCAGACCGGATCTTGCAAAAAGATAGGCATGAGTTTGCGTATGGTTCCAAAACTGGCCTTTCCACGTCTCCTTTTTTTCAGCAAAAAGGCGATCTCCCGCCTCTACCCCTTTTTCGAGATAGTTTTTCGCCTCCTCATAATTGCCGGTTTGTTGAGCGAGAAACAGCCAAGCCTCTACACAATCCTCCGACAATTCGATCGCTTCTCTGGCGATCGCGATACGCTTCTCAAGGTCTTCTTCCTGACTCGCACTTTGGATCAAATCAATGGCCTGGCTTAATTTAGACTTCTCCGACATTACCTTCAAACACTCCTCATATCTAGTTCAACCCGAAATCTTTTCCCACAACGACATATCGTATACCTTTTCTCGACAGGCTACGCCAATTCCTGCATGATGTAAGGCATTTAAAAATTCCGCTTGCGCTCCTGTTTCACTGCTGTACGTTTCCCTGGAAGCGATAAATGGGCGAGAGAGTGTCCCTGCTCTTTGTTTCGGGCTTTTTGAGAACCCGTCACTCCCATGACAAACCACAAGTTGGCGGCCATCACCAGGATCGCGAAGACCAACCAGGCAATTTGAAACACACCGTGCCATCCGACCGTATTTTGTCTCAATTTTGGTGCAGCATAGCCAACGAGAGATACTGCCCCTAAAAAGTAGAGGACAGAGGCACCCGGATTCTTTTGTTTGACTGGACGAAACAAGATATTCTCCCCCTAAAAAGGCGTTTTTTATCAATTTATATGCGCAAAAAATAGGGACAAGAACGAATAAGTACTGCGGGAATTGGCAGACTAATGGTGGAATAAAGGTGTCTATTGTACAAGGAGGGCGATATCCATTGGATATGAATCGACAAAATGCATCGACCGATTTAAACGACGATTCCATACATGCAGTACTTGATGATTTTAGTGCCTGGAAAGAGTTCCTTGGCACTCAGGTGGACCGGGCACAAAGTGCCGGAATGAGCGATAAGCAAATTGATGACGTCGCATTTCGGTTGGGGACGTTTCTGGCAGATAAAGTAGACCCTAAAAACTTTCAGCAACGCCTGCTGAAACAAATGTGGGATGTAAGTTCCAAAGAAGATCAACGCGCACTGGCAAGGATTATGGTCAATCTGGTCGACAGGCCAAATGCCGGTTCCGCAAAACCACTTCAGTAATTTTTTTGTGAAAACAGCACCCATCGATAATGATGTGGCCATCCCTTTGACATTCCCATGGCAAAGGGATGGCCACATTGATGTTTTCAGCACTTAAATTGTGACGGATTCTCCAGGCTTAATGGGATATCCCTTAATACCTGACGATTCCAGTTGTTGGGCAAACCCCTCGGCGTCCTGAGCAATCAGCGGGAACGTGTCATAATGGATCGGCACGACCGCTTTAGCCTTTACCCACTCCGCTGCCGTCAATGCGTCCTCAGGACCCATAGTGAAATTATCCCCGATCGGCAACAACGCCAGGTCGATGTCATTCCTATCGCCAATCACTTTCATGTCGCCAAAGAGTCCCGTATCCCCTGCGTGATACACCGTTTTGCCCTCGGCGGTAAATAGAATCCCTGCAGGATTGCCACCGTACATGAGGCCATTGTCTGTTTCGATACCAGATCCGTGAAAAGCGAGTGTCAGTTTGACCTTGCCAAAATCAAATTCGTGAGATCCACCAAGGTGAAGCGGATGCACTTCCACCCCTTGCGAGGACAACCACGCTGCAAGTTCAAAGATCGTGACGATTTTTGCGCCAGTGCGCTTTGCGATGGCTACCGCGTCGCCTACATGATCAGAATGCGCATGAGTGATCAGGATGGCGTCCGCCTTGACTTCCTCCGCCTTTGCCGCAGCGCTGGGATTCCCGGTTAAAAACGGATCGATCAGAATTTGGTGATTCCCAGTTTCAATCGCTACTGCGGCGTGACCTAAATAAGTAATTTTCATACTCCATCACTCCTTGTCTATGAGTATACCCTATGCTCGTTAGGTCTGCTATGTAGGCAATCAGAATAAGCCATACCATTAGCGTGTTCCATAGCAATCTGGCATAATAGATAAAACTGCAATTTGCACAGCCTGACTGGAGGTTTTGAATTTCATGCAAGACCATTTCGAAGCTTTTTCTCCAATGGACGAACTTGTCGTCAACACCCTGCGGACGCTTTCCATTGACGGCATTGAAGCGGCCAATTCCGGACACCCCGGATTGCCCATGGGAGCAGCTCCCATGGTGTATGTGCTTTTTTCACGATTTTTGAAACACCAGCCCAAAAATCCCGCGTGGTTCAACCGGGACCGTTTTGTCCTGTCTGCTGGGCATGGCTCCATGCTCCTGTACAGTTTATTGCACCTTTTTTCTTATGATCTTTCGCTTGAGGAACTGAAGCGTTTTCGACAATGGGACAGCAAAACCCCCGGTCATCCTGAATACGGTCACACCCCCGGAGTGGAATTGACCACGGGACCACTCGGGCAAGGGATTGCGAGCGCAGTAGGCATGGCCATGGCTGAGCAATTTTTGGCTGCTCGATTCAACCGCCCCGGGTATTCGATCATTGATCATTACACCTACGCACTGGTGGGCGACGGCGACCTAATGGAAGGTGTTTCCTACGAAGCGGCATCGTTCGCAGGTCACCAAAAGTTGGACAAATTGGTGGTGCTGTATGACTCCAATGACATTTCCCTCGACGGCCCTACTACCCGCGCGTTTACAGAGAATGTCGAGCTTCGCTTTAAGGCGGCTGGCTGGCATTATGAACGAGTGGATGATGGGAACAGCCTTGAAGAGATTGCAAATGCGATTGCCCGGGCAAAGCGCGTACAGGGACAGCCTAAAATCATCGAAGTACGAACGACAATCGGCTACGGAAGCCCTGGTAAGCAAGGCACTTCCAAGGCACATGGCTCACCGCTTGGAACAGAGGAAGCACGGCTGGCAAAAGCCACTTATGACTGGCATCATCAAGAGGCATTTTACGTTCCAGAAGAGGTCAAAGCCCATGTGGCTGCTATCTTCACACCACAGACTGAGAAAGAGACTCAGTGGAACGAAACAGTGGATCGCTACATCCACACCTTTAAGGAAGAGGGAGTAGAATTTGCCGATGTGTTAGGCGGCGCACTTCCTGCAGCCTGGGACCAGGATCTGCCGCGTTACCTTGATCACGATAAAGAGCTGGCGACTAGGCAGGCTTCCGGGCAATCGATCAATGCCTTAGCCAAACACATCCCCAATTTTCTCGGGGGATCTGCGGACCTGGCCTCTTCGAACGAGACCACCATTCAGGGAGACGGCGTTTTTGATCCCGAGACCCGCTCAGGAAGAAACTTTTGGTTCGGAGTCCGGGAACATGCCATGGGGGCCATGTTGAACGGGATGGCGGCACATGGCGGTGTACACGTGTATGGCGGCACCTTTATGGTGTTTTCTGACTACTTAAGGCCATCCATTCGCCTGGCGTCTTTGATGAAACTTCCCGTCGTGTATGTTTTTACCCATGACAGCATCGGCGTCGGCGAAGATGGTCCGACTCACCAACCAGTAGAGCATTTGGCCGCCCTGCGTGCCATCCCTAATTTGATCACCATGCGACCCGCCGATGCTAACGAAACTTCTGCGGCATGGCACTACGCACTGTCCCATCGCGATCGTCCTGTCGCGCTGGCGCTGACCAGACAAAAGCTCCCCATCCTTCCTGCAACAGAGACAACCGCCATGGACGGAGTAAGCAAAGGGGGATACATCCTCGCTAAAGAGGCGAAGGATCACATTGATGCGATCCTGATTGCCACTGGCTCTGAAGTATCGCTGGCACTAGACGCTAAACGCGAACTCGAGAAGGAAGGATACTCGATCCGACTTGTCAGTATTCCTTCGTTCCGCCTGTTCGACGAGCAGGAGGAATCCTATCGCGCGCTCATTCTGCCAACGACTGTAAAGGCAAGGATTGGTGTGGAAATGGCAGTCCCATTTGGCTGGCACCAATACATTGGCGATCACGGTGTCATGGTGAGCATCGACCATTTCGGTGCATCAGCGCCTGCAGGCGACCTGATGAAGCATTTTGGCTTTACAGTGGAACACGTCGTGTCAGCAGTGAAAAAAAGCATGGAGAGGAGCGCACAGGCATGACGAAACTTCGGGAACTCGCAACACTCGGACAGAGCCCGTGGCTTGACTACATTCGCAAAGACCTCTTGCAAACGGGAGAATTATCCGAACTCGTGGATGCGGGAATTCGCGGCGTCACTTCCAATCCGACCATCTTCGAAAATGCGATTGGCAAGAGCGACCTTTACCTGCAAGACATCAGTCGACTTGCTCATCAAGGAAACGACCAATTTCAAATTTACGAAGAACTCGCGGTCGACGACATCAAGCGCGCAGCAGATATCCTTCGTTCAGTATATGTGCAGTCAGATGAAACTGACGGCTTTGTCAGCCTCGAAGTCCCTCCCGACCTGTGTGATGACTATGAGAATACCGTACTTGAAGCGAAGCGACTTTGGGCAAAAATTGAACGGCCCAATCTGATGATCAAAGTTCCCGCGACAGAAGCAGGAATAAAGGCCATTCAAGACCTGATCGCGGATGGCATCTCCGTCAACGCGACACTGATGTTCACCAGACAGGACTATCTGGATGTGGCGGAAGCGTACATCAGAGGACTTGAAATCCGCCATGAAAAAAAATTACCCCTTGACACAGTCGCCTCGGTAGCGAGTGTCTTTGTCAGCCGCATCGATAGTGCCGTCGAGTCGCTACTTGAAGGAGCAGACAAAGAAGCGCTGCTTGGCAAAGTGGCAGTCGCCAACTCCAGACAGATTTACAGAGAGTATCTGAATCTGTTTCAAAGTGGACGATTTATGCGTCTAAAGCAGGCTGGTGCCCGCCCGCAACGTCCGCTATTTGCGTCTACAGGCACTAAGAATCCACAACTTTCCGATGTGCTTTATATCGATCAGTTAATTGGTCCTGATACGGTCAATACGATGCCACCTGCAACGATGAAGGCCTTTTTGGATCATGGTACCGTACAGCGTACGGTGGACCAGTTTGCTCAAGACGACGACCGGGTCATGCGCCAATGCATCGATGCAGGGCTCGACATCGAGCAAATCGGATTTGATTTAAAGCAAAAAGGGTTAAAGCAATTTATCGATTCGTTCACCAGTTTGATGAAGACGGTGGAAAAAAGGCGGCAAGAGGCCCTCGGCTAGCAGTTAGAAAGCTTTCCGGCAGGTGCCAAAATGAGGCACCTGCCTTTTTTATGTAACCAAAAATCGCTATTTTTCGTCTAAATGCTTGAAGACGAAAAAGGAAGAGTATGATGATGGCAAATCGACGAAATAGGCTTTTCAGCTCTTTGCTGCTGATCGCAACAATGGCTTTTTCCCCTTTTACAGCAATGGCCATGACTGCAACCGCCAAGCTGCAAATCTTCCCGCAGGAATTTCAAGGGTTAGGGGACATTGCTTTGCTGATCAGCAACGACGGGATAAGCGGAGGAAATTTATATACGATACTCAATGCTCATGGATTGGTGCACTCCTATTTTGCACAAAGCCACGTGATTGCTGCTAAATTTTCAAGCGATGGCGAGTGGATGAGCACCTCGGTCATTCAAAACAACCAATTGCAGAATTGGCTCATCAGCGCTGACGGGAAAGCGAAAATCAATTTGGGAACCACGTTATACGCAGGAGCGTTTGATCCACAGGGACATACTTACTATTACAGCACGTTCGGAGGAAAATTCTATCGAATCACGCCTCCGGGAAAACCGGTATTACTTCACATTAAGTTATCGCCAAACAGCCGAATCACTGGCATCTCCTTTTACAATCATCAGCAGGCACTTCTTTCCGTGACAGAAAACGATCACAATTACACTGATGATTATGATCAAATTGCCTCGTGGACGAGCGGTTCAAACGCCATCCGGCCACTCTTAAAAAGCACCCCTCCTAACGGATTAATACTGGGACCGTGGGTGAATCCATCCACTTTTTTTTACTGGTACGACCCCTATCATTCTGCATCGATTGCAGCTGATGGACTACCGCTTTATGTATATCAAAACGGAAAATCAATGCTGATTTCCCATACTTATACCAGCACAGGTTCTGTCTTACCTGTGAATAAAAATAGCGCTATCCTTTGGGAAAATAGCAGTCGTTCTTTTTTCCTGGGTTTCAAAGAATCATTGATCTTCTGGCCACATCAGCCACTCAAACTCCCTCCCCATCTGCTCGCCATGTTTCCTGCGCTAAATCCCACTCATACTGACATGACGGTGGTCGTTGGCAACCCATACAATTCCCGCCAAGCTAACAGTGGCCAGGCGATCAATCGGTGGTTTTCCACCCTGCAGTTGGCCACACTTCCCTTACAGGGCGGGACCTTAACGGTTCTCAAATCCGCGGGATCAGGCGTGATGGATCCCTCATTTGATGCATCCGGCCATCGCATTGTGTATTCCCTGTTCAATCAGGCGGTATGGATCAGCGCATCTGGTAAAGGCAGTAAACACGTGATTGCCAAAGTCACCCCCTCCACCACGCAAAACCAACTTCAAATTGCTGCATACTTACCATAAGAATGCAAAAAAACCCGCGACGCAAGGCAAGTACCTCGCGTGCAGGTTTTTAAGTATAGATTAAGCGGCTTTATTATTTTTTTGAACGGTTGAATTTTTATCAAATCTGCTGAAAATCGCATAAAGGATCATCGCGACCACAAAACTCACATAGTACGAAATATCGCCAATTTGCGGATAGGCTTTCGCGATAGGTCCAATCAATAAAGACTGATTAAAGAACGGGTAGGAGGCGATGATCGCGATGATAAACGCGTAGACACCGGCCTTCACCTTGCCACTGTTTTCATAAAACTGCTCGACATCGTCGCGATGACGTCTGTACATCAGGTAATCTGTCACGATGATGGCAAGCCAGGGGCTGATCCAATACGCGAGAAGTAAGAGGAAGTTGCTGTAATTTTCATAATAGCCGCTTGTCCCACCAAGTAAAGAGAGAATTCCGCCAAGCACACCGATGATTAGTGTCGCAATCCACCGCTTAGGAGCAAGCGCCCTCAACCACTTGACGTCAATCGCAAGAAGTGACAGTGACCCGGAATAGATGTTAAGCACGTTGGCGGTTATGGTACCAAGCATGATTGCCAACATAGTCACGACCACGATCGGATGAGGCATGAGTCCCGATACGAGATCGGTGGGTTTGCTGATGTTAGGGTTGACGGTGGCAAGTCCAGCGCCAAGAAGTTCCAGCCAAACCGCAGGAATGAAGTTGCCAAAGAAGGCGAAGCTAAACGCTTTTTTATTAGGAGTGCTTTGTGGCAAATAACGGCTGTAGTCTGAACTGAACGTGAGCCAGCCCATCATGTAGGATAACGTGGTGCCAATGGTCAGGATAATCGAGCCCGCTGTGCCGCTGAACAAAAACGCCTTGGTGTTTTCAGCGACATCAAAGTGAATGTGGCTCATGGCATAGATGGTGGTAACAATAAAAATGACCGCCAGGAATATAGCCGCAATTTTTTCAACAAAGTGAATCAAATTGTGTCCATAGATACTGACGATCGCCTGAATTGCCACCATGATGATCAAATCAGGAACAAAGCCAATAGGAAGCAACCACTGCAGCGCATATACTCCAAGGACCGTATTGACCGCATACCAGCCAACCCCGGCGATGAAGTTAAATAATGATGGAATGAAATTCCCGTAAAATCCGAATGCTCCACGAGACTGAATGAGTTGAGGTATACCCCAACGATATCCGAAAGTAGTTAAAAGTCCGATAAAAAACGCGCCAAGTGCCGTTCCGATGATGATAGAGATGGCAGCTTGGGACATATTCAGGCCAAACAGTCCGACAGACAACACGCCTAGCGTGAGCGTCGCAAATTCCAGATTGGCGCTAAACCAGAGTGTGAAAATATTCCGCGGTTTGCCATGTCTTTCTTTTACGGAGATCGGGTCGATGCCGTGAGGTTCAACGTGCAGTACCTCTTCACCATAAAATTCAGTCGATTGCGCCTCCATAGTAACCTCCCTGTCACAGTAGAATTACTAATACTATGCCCGATGTCAGCTATAGAGTCAAGTGAAATTACGAACGTTTCAATATATATTTTTATAAATGTTCGGTTTTTTGGTTACTCTTTGATTTCCTCCAGCATCCGTTTCACATCTTCAAGTTCCAGGCGCAATCTGCGTTGGCGTTGCAGTAGCGCCACCACATAGAAAAACGTCCCGACCCACACCACCGCAGCAGCAGCAAATAAATATCCCAACATGATCAAGACCCAACCCTTTCGTCATACTTTGCCAGCGCGTTTCTTGCCAGTTCGCGCAGATCATTCAAGTCGTCCCTGTCTTTTGCCATCATCGTGCTGATCCAAAGAATGACGGCATAAAGGCCAAGAAACACGACAAAACTGAACATCAACGTATACACCATCATAGGAGGCATATTGAACCCCTGCATGGTAATCACATTGGGGTGAATGCCTCGCCACCATGTGACCGATTGATGAATGACGGGGATGTCAATCGCTGCAATAAAGCCATAGACAGACGCCACTTTCGCGGCCCGTTCGCGGTCCGTAATGGAGGCGCGAAGCAATATATACGCGAGATATAGGAACCACAGGATGAGGGTGGTAGTAAGTGTAGGATCCCACGTCCACCAGGTATTCCATACCGCATCTCCCCAAATCGAACCGGAGATCAGCACAAAGGTCGTGTAGACCATTCCAATTTCTGCAGATACTCGCGCCATTTGGTCCCAAATCCATTGTTTCCTCACCAAAAAAACCAATCCGAGCAGTGCCGTGATGCCAAATGCGGTAAACGCCACGATCGCGCTCGCCACGTGAAAATACAGGATGCGCACGACATTACCCATCTGTGCCTCAGGAGGCGATGCAATAAAGTCAAGATACTGACTGACAATCATGCCAATGCCAAGGAGAGAAATCAGCGTCCATTGCCATTTTTTCATTCCTTACACCTCCGCAATGAAATCATACAATAATCCGGGCAGCCCTAGAAACAACACATCATAGGCGCCAATCACTGCCCACCAGACACCCTTGCCCCAATTCCCCTGAAGGATTGAGGACGTCACTTCGACGGCACCAAGCAAAAGCGGGACACTGAGCGGAAAAATCATTAGGGGAACCAAGATCTCCCGAAGGCTGCTGGTCAGCGCAAGGCTAGTCAACATGGCACCGACCGCCACAAACCCGATCGTCCCCATCAGTAACACGAGGATAATGGGCCCCCACGCCACTTGAATGGAAGTTCCAAGCACTACACTGTACAAGGGAACGAGTACGATCTCCATGACTGCCACAAAAAGCAGATGGCTGATCACCCTGGCGTAAAAGAGCACGCTTCTGTCCGTCGGCACCAGGGTCGCCGCGTAGATGGCACCGTCCCACCGCTCTTTATCATCCTGCCGATTTAAGCTGAATAGTCCGGCCATCATGATCAACAGCCACAATAGTCCCGCATCAGCAAAACGCGTCATGTTGCCACTTCCATATAACACGAGTCCCATAAGAAATACCAGCAGCAACGCAAACGACAATGAAGAGATGAAGAGTTGCTTGGTGCGCCATTCGATCCGCAGGTCTTTGCCCACCATGGACCATAACACTCGCCAAAAATTCACGGTGACTCTCCTTTAATCAGCCTTCCCTGAGACAATTTCAAGGTGCGCACCGATAAGCCCCGAAACGCGGTGTCCTCATGGCTGACAAGTAAAATACCCGTTCCCGCTTCCCTCATGGCCTTGAGCCAAGCAGTTAAGTGTTGACTGCTCGCCACATCAAGCCCGTCGTAAGGCTCATCCAAAAACAAAACTTCCGGCTGATGAATAAAGGCTCTTGCGATTGCCAGGCGTTGCTTCATCCCTTTGGAAAACGCTTTAACGAGCACATGTTTGTCCCGATGAAGCCGAACCCGTTCGAGCCACTCCTGCACTTTTTGGCGGGCGTCTTGCAGACCATAAATCCTCGCATAATAGAACAGATTTTCTTCAGCAGTCAGTTCCCCGTACAAAAAGGAGGCATCGAGCAAAACTCCTATGCGAGCGCGAAGCCTGGGACTGGGGCGATTCCCAAACCAGCTCACCGTCCCTTTGCCGGGAGTACTCATGCCAGCTGCTACTTTAATGAGCGTGGTTTTGCCACTTCCATTCGGCCCTACCAACCATACAATTTCGCCCGCATCAATCGTCAAATCAGCACCATTTAAGACGGAGCGGTGGCCAAGGCTTTTTTGTATCCCTTGCAGTTCCAGCAGATGACTCATGGCTGATGCTCATTTCTCAATATCGATTCCACCTGGACCAAGCGTTTTTTCAAGCGCTCGCGGCGCTGATGATACTCCTGTTCCTGTAATTCTCCACTTTCAAACGCCATCTCCAAATCCGCCCAGTGTTCCATCAGTTCAGCTTTTTGCTTGCCAATTGCCAGCGGCGACTGTTTGGCACGTCCTGTGCCTCTCCTTATGGAAATAATGCCGATCATCAAAATCAGCGCCACCAGCAGCAAATTGCCGATGGCTTCCAGGTCAGCCACGCGCGGGCCATAGGAATTGAGCACCGGAATATTCGTTAATGGAGGCGCTTGCCTGCCATTTGCCGTAGGTAAGAGCGCGACCGAAACTGTCCAGGAGGAATTGGCCGGTATCTCCAGCTTGGCAAATTGACGAAACGCCTGATTTCCTGATGTGATCGATTGTGAGTCCGTCTGGAAGCCACCTTGCGAGGATACTGTCAAGGACCCCTCTGGGATGACAAAAAATAGTTTTCGGACAGGCAGGGGCTCTTTCCACGTCACTTCTGTCCCGTTTTGATTTAATGGGACGCCAAACTCCACGGCGAGGGTGGTAGTGCCATCCGCTTTCGCTGTAAATTGAAGCGCGCCAGATTTTGAAAGGTTGACTTTCTTGACTGATCCGGCCACCACATGTGGGTTCTGTGCGCCTGCAGGCAATTGATACGCTGTGGGATATGCCTGACCATTATTCTGTACACTTAGGGACACAAGGACTTGCAAAGTGTTTCCGCTTTTTGAAGGAACTGCTAATACCTGTTCACTTGAAATGTATAGGGTATTGCCGTTCACCGTCTGTGCAAGCACAGGAGTTGCCAACATGAGCACTGGCAATAGAGTGGCGCAGAGCGCGAATATTCGTTTCCACTCTTTCATCACGTTGCCTCACGCCTCCTTGCCAGAATCCCCTGTAATTCAATTTCTACTGCCTGTTCCAAATCGCGATCAGACAACACAGAGACGTGCATGGTTTTAGCCATTGCCAATTTTTCACTGCGAAGCGCCCTGTACTCCGCTTCAGTGATTTTTCCCATGTGCCAGTCATACTCCAGATCGCGTAAATCTTTATAGAGCAAATCCTTCTCTTCTTCACTCACGTCTTCACTCTCAACCAGTCGACGCCTTCGCTCGGGCCATAACCCGATGAGTGTTCCCACGATGTAAAGATACCCGCCATACCAGATAAAACTCACGAGCGGATTGATATGGATTTCAAATAAAGCCTGTCCGGTATTGTAGTCAGCGCCGTCTAATACCGCGTATAAATCAGTAAAAGAAGTACTATAAAGCCCGATGTTGGTCGAGGGAGAATCCCCGTTTTCAAAAAAGGATACACTTGGTTGAAGCACCCCAAGTAAATGTCCAGTATGGGAATTCGTAACGAGAAGCGAGCCGATTAATAGCACCTGTCCGGGTTGATGAGTGGTATTGAGCCCGTGATACTCGAAATTGTAATTGCCAAGACTCACCGTTTGACCTGGTTTCAGGCTGATCGTCTGCTGCTTGGCATAACCGCCAGATCCCGCAAAGCCAATCACCATGACGAGCACCGCAATGTGAACAATGTACCCGCCGTAACGCCTGCGGTTTTTTGCCACGAGCCGCCAAAGGGAAATGCCAAACCCTTCCTTGGTAATCTCGCTACGCGCCTGTACCCCTGTCAAAAATTCTTGCAGGATGACGACGAGCACAAAAAACGCAACGACGAGCGTGAAAAACGACAATGCCCCTTGATAGGCAAAGATCCGCAAAATTACACCCAAAATCACGGCGGCGAGCGCTGGCAAACGAAGCAACTTCAGCGTTCTTGACAGACTGGCCTTGCGCCAGGCAAGCACTGGTCCGACTCCCATCCAGAGGATCAAGACCACGCTGATCGGAAGCACCACCGCGTCGTAAAACGATCCGCTCACCATCATGGAATTGCCGGTGACCGCCTCCGAAACGAGCGGAAATATCGTGCCCCAGAACACTGCAAATAAAATGCCGATAAATAACACATTGTTAAACAAAAAACCGCTTTCCTTAGATATTGCCGACTCAAATTTTGCGCTGCTCCGAAGTACTGGTGCGCGCCAAGTAATCAGCCCCACCGCAAGCACGAACATAACGCCGACAAAAGTGAGAAACACGGTCCCCATTTCCCCGTTGGCAAAGGCGTGAATCGACCAAAGCAGTCCTCCTCGGGTCAGCGCCGTGCCAAAGAGAGTCAACAGGTACGTCAGGCTGATCAAAATGACATTCCAGAACTTAAACATATTTTTGCGCTCTTGAATGATCGCGGAGTGCAAAAACGCGGTGGCCGCAAGCCACGGCATCAGCGCCGCGTTTTCAATCGGATCCCATGACCAGTATCCGCCCCAACCCAGTTCCTCATAGGACCAATGTGCGCCATAAATGATGCCGCAACTGAGAAACAGCCATGAGATTAACGTCCACTTTCGAGTCGCGCGAAGCCATGCGGCATCAGATTTTTTCAGGATGAGTGCCGCCATGCCATAGGCAAAAGGAACCAGAAATCCAACATACCCGAGATACAAATTGACCGGATGTACGGTCATGCCGGGGTTTTGCAAAAGCGCGTTAAGCCCATTGCCATTGATTGGCGGATGGGAAAGTGTCACAAATGGGCTCGCAAAAAAATTCAGGACGATCACAAAAAATAAAATGACAAAGGACATAATGGCAGATACAACGGGCAGCAATCTTTCGCTGCCTTCATGACGGGTGAACCGGACCACGAGCGCATAGAGGGTGGTAATCAGCAACCAGAAGAGCAGTGATCCTGCATTGCCTCCCCAGAACGCGGCAATCCGATAGACCAGTTCCAATCCCCGACTGGTGTAATCGGCCACATAAGCATAATGAAAGTTTAACGTGATGAGCAGTATGAGCAAACACAAAGAAGCGACGAGCGTCAGCACAAATTGAAGCACAGTACCGAGTTTCGCCAACATCTTAAGCCGCTGATTTTCAATACTACGCGCAGACAGGATGGAGGTGATAAGCGCGTAGGGAACCACAACAAGCAGCAGGTACATTGCGCCCTGCCCGAGCGTACCGATCAAAGTCACCCCTCCTGCAATACCATCAATATAAAATTTCTCCAGTTATCAGTTTTTCGCCGTATATTTGGAAGGACATTTAATTAAAAGATTGGAGGCCTTCAGCATGCCGTTTGACTCTATGCTACCCGTTACAATGACCGGCCAACCGTTTGCAAAGTCGCTAGGACGCAACCCGTGATAAGCGACAGTCAGCGAACGCCCTCCTGCTTGATCCTGAATGGCAAATTGCAGGTATTGAGTGGATGAATTCCAAACCACGCTGTTCGGCGTGATTTTACCGCTCACGGTCAGCACTTCCCCGGGTTTCGGGTGTTCCTGCAACGTCTGATTGACGGTCAGGTAGTAACTTGACGCTTTTGCCACCCCCATCACCACGAGCCCAACAATCACCAGTGCCACCAGCACGAAGGCAGACCAAAGTTTGACACGAGTACTCAACGATGATCACCACTTTTCGTCAAAAAATATAAACTCACAAGTACTGACGCCACTCTTTTTCTTCAAGCAGGGAAGACTCATCCTCATTACGATCTTCAATCCCCTGGTCAAGTGGCAGACGAGAACTTTTTTGATAAGCAAACAAACCGCCAAGTCCAATTGCCAATACTGCGCCTGCCATCGGGAGTGCCCAAGCCCAGGCGCCAAAGCCTTTTGCCGGTGGGTTGGCAAGCACCGTGGGGCCATAATCCGTCTCCAGTTGAGAAAGAATTTGCTGATTGCTTAAGCCCTGGTTCAGCATCACTGCAATCTGACGCTTGATCGTCCATGCGGCAGGTACATTGGAACTTGCGACCGTTTGGGTGGTCGTATCCCCTGGTGCATGAAGCTGAGATTCAATGGCTAATAGCCGCTCTTCAGGTGTTTGGCTTTGATTGGCGCCAATCATTCCTGAAAAACTCAGCACGAGAACAAGAACCACCAATATCAGGCCGGCAGTCAGCACTGTCAGCCAGACATTTTTGCGCTCACTAAACAACCTGACACCTCCCCTAAGCTACGTCAGTATCAAATATTATACCTCATCAGGATTGTTGCGCATGTGACTGTTTGGAGACAATCAAGCAAAATTCGCTATAATAAAACATAGATCCGGTAATGAAAGGAGTGATCTTCTTCACGATGTACCAGGGTTTAACATCCATACTGTCAGAAGACCAGCTCACTATCAATGCTTCGGTTCGTGAACAGCATAGCCATGATGAATCGTACCACACGCCTCATCTTCCTGATGTCGTGGCGTTTCCTCATTCAAAAGAAGAGGTCTCAAAAATTTTGCAATATGCCGCAACCCACAAGATCCCGGTGGTGCCTTTTGCGGTGGGAAGCAGTCTGGAAGGACACGCAATCCCGATTCGCGGCGGCATCAGCCTGGATATGATGAGAATGAATCGAATACTTGAAATTCGCCCGGACGATTTTTTGGTGCATGTGGAACCAGGTGTCACCAGGGAAGAGTTGAACGAAGCGCTAAAAAAATACGGCCTCTTTTTCCCCGTGGACCCAGGTGCCAACGCTTCGATCGGCGGAATGGTCGCGACCAATGCCAGCGGTACCACCACCGTCCGGTATGGCGCGATGAAAGAACAGGTTCGTAAGCTTGAAGTCGTCCTTGCAAACGGAGAGATCATCGAAACTGGAAATTTAGCAGTCAAATCCTCCTCGGGTTACCATCTGACCGAACTTTTTATTGGTTCAGAAGGGACGCTTGGCGTCATTACAGGAATTTGGCTGCGCGTGTACGGCATTCCGGAATCCATGGTCGCGGCGAGAGCCACATTCCCCACCATCGAGCAGTGCGTGGCAACGACCACCGCCATCATGGGAGCAGGCATTCCTGTGGCGAGAATGGAACTCGTCGACCCCGCTGCCATGCGGGGAGTCAATTTTTATAAGAAAACCACCTATCCTGAGGTTCCCACCGTCTTTTTTGAGTTTCACGGCAG
>JAJYOE010000050.1 GCA_021785975.1 Bacillota bacterium
CTGGTAAAGCAGGCGTTTACAACTGGCAATGCATGGCCGCCTGCGGATCGGGTGCCAGCGGTTGGACTGGTGCAATGTCCACGAATGGTTGGATGAAAGGCACATTCACCGTTTATAACCAATAATATTCGGATAGCGACAATAAAAGTTACAAAAAGCTGTTCCCTGATCACTTCAACGGCCAGGGAACAGCTTTTTGTATTTTCAAGGCTTAGATGCGAATAAAGGCGCCGACCAAGAGTGCGAGGAAAAGCACAAAACTAAAGCGAATCAATGTCAGCGAAGTGGCTTTGAATGCGGATTGCAATGCCGGTCCATCACTCGTGACAAGGAAGCGAGCAGGTAATCGGTAGGTAGAGAAGACAAGAAGTAGCGTAATCAGGGCCCAAGGTGTCACTTGTCTAGTCGCGACGAGCAATACGATCAGCGCATAGGATAGAAAGAAGGTCCCTCCCAACACGGTCGCTCCGCCTTTTTTTCCAAGAATGATCGGTAACGTTTTTCGTCCGCCTTTGACGTCGTGATCATAGTCGCGAAGGTTATTCGCAAGCAGAATAGCTCCAATGAGCAGTCCAATGGGTAGTGAACTCCAAAAGGCGTGTAGAGAGAGATGCCCGGACTGAATGTAATAGGAGATCATGACGATGACAGGGCCCATAAAAAATCCCGCCGTCACTTCTCCAAACGGAGTATAGGAGATAGGATGAGGCCCACCCGAATAAAGGTACATCACCACCATGCTGATGAGTCCGGCAACAGCCACCCACCATGAAGTGCTCGCGGCGATGTAAACGCCAAGCAGTACGGCGATCGCGATCGTCAGCCAAAAAGCGGCAAGAACGGCCACGGGAGAGATCCCGTCGCGAACAATTGTCCCTGCAATCCCCACCATATCTTTGTGATCCAGTCCCCGCTTAAAGTCCATGTACTCATTGATCATGTTAGCTCCTGCCTGGATCAACATCGATGCGATGAGCATGCTGAGAAAAAGCCAAAAATGAAACTTTTGTTCAGCAATAGCGAGTCCTGTCCCCACTAGTACAGGAGCAAGTGAGGCCGTAAGAGTGGGAGGGCGAAGCAACCGCCAGGCGATGACTAGTACATTTGGTGACAAAATAGCACTTCCTTTCGATAAATAACTAGTTAACTATTGGTGAGTGAAATATGAACAAAAACCTTGATTTACTAAGGATTTACGCACTATACGATCATAAATCATCTAACCCACTTCAACAAGTATGATACAAAAAGAGGTTACAGCAAGAACATCCTAATGTTCTATTCAGAATAGTCCTTTTTAATCTAACTCTAATAAATAAGAAAAGGCATGATGTAATTGCTGAGGCATTATCCAATAAATTATATCGAACGGGAGTCGATAATGAATGAATAAAAGTATCATCGCAGGTCTGGCAACTTTGTCCGCCCTGTCCATCGCAGCCATGGGTGGGTTTGCAACTAATGTTGCACCAGTCGCTCAAGCCGCCCAAGTGCACCATACAGCAAGGCACGCTGCCGCTCATACCTTAAAAATGCAACATATTTATCTGACCATTCTGCCAGGTGAGCATTTGGGCCCTGATGGAAAAATGCATGATACTTATTCCCCTGCAGATTTCACTGTCGTTCAAGGCGTTCCAGTACAAGTGACTGTGTATAACTATGATGGCGGTAGCCATAGCTTCACTTCTACTTCGCTGAAAGTCAATAAAATTATTCCGGGTCACAAGAACAAAGGCGTGCCGAGTGTTACCAACTTCCAATTTACCCCTGCAAAAACAGGCGCGTTTACATGGCTTTGCGATGTGAAATGCGATGGCGAGGCGAATGGCTGGGCCATGAGTCATGACGGCTATATGATGGGTAAAGTAAAAGTGGTTCCGAACAATCATAAAGAGCAGTTTGTCACATTGACAATTAAAGACGGCTTGCAATATGCAGCAGTCGACAAACAACTTCATGACTCTTATTCGCCTGCAAGCTTTAATGTAACAGCGGGTGTTCCGGTTCACATGACTGTTGTCAACTGGGATACTGGCTCGCATAGCATGACGGCTCCTGAAATCAACCTGAATAAAGTATTTCCTGGCGCTCCAAAAGAAGGCGTCCCAAGCGTCACGCAATTCACGTTTACCGTGAATAAAGCAGGTAAGTACAAATGGCAATGCGAAATCAAGTGCGATGGTGGAATGAAGAGTTTCTCGATGACCCATGTCGGCTACATGGTGGGTTACGTTAACGCTGTCAACTAATTTATTGAAGCAAGCGATAGAATCCCCTTGTTCCCGGGAGCCTTTGGTTCCCGGGTTTTTTATGCTGTATCGGGAGAAGATGATGAAGGAAGTTGCTTGTTGCAGACTGACGGGTCTGTTATACTCAAAAAGTACAGACTGATCAGTCCATTTTTTGCTTAAAGGAGATTTTGCGATGACGATAGCATGGAAAACAGCGCATACCTATGAGGATATTTTATTTGAGAAAGCAGAAGGAATTGCGAAAATCACCATCAATCGTCCGGAAGTGAGAAACGCGTTTCGGCCCAAAACAGTGGAGGAAATGATGGACGCGTTTGCACGAGTACGGGATGATGCGGAAGTTGGCGCAGTAATCCTGACAGGACAAGGAGAGAAAGCATTCTGCTCCGGCGGGGATCAAAAAGTCCGCGGCCATGGCGGTTATGTCGGCGATGACCATATTCCCCGGCTCAATGTACTCGATTTGCAACGCCAGATCAGACTTTTGCCAAAAGCGGTGATCGCTGCGGTGGCAGGTTACGCGATCGGCGGTGGCCACGTGCTGCATCTGGTGTGCGATTTGACAATTGCTGCGGAAAATGCGGTTTTTGGGCAAACAGGGCCAATCGTCGGCAGTTTTGATGCAGGCTATGGCACAGGGCTGCTCGCGCGGACAGTAGGGATTAAGAAAGCAAAAGAAATCTGGTTTTTATGCCGCCAATACGGTGCCAAAGAAGCGCTGGATATGGGGCTTGTGAACAAGGTAGTGCCAGTGGAACAACTTGAGAACGAGGCGGTTCAGTGGGCGAGAGAAATACTTGCCAAAAGCCCGATGGCGATTCGCTTCTTGAAAGCTTCATTCAATGTCGACACAGACGGTCTGGCGGGATTGCAACAAATGGCTGGCGATGCGACGATGATGTTTTATATGACAGACGAAGCGAGAGAAGGTAAAAACGCGTTTTTAGAGAAACGTTCGCCTGATTTCTCGAAGTATCCCCGCTTGCCCTAATGATGGAAAGCATTCCTGATTGGCTGTACGTCAAGCGGAATTCTCCTGCCATTGCGGTGGAGTTCGAGGGAGTTGCCTGGTCGTACCAGACGCTTTTTGAAAAAGCAACGGCACTCGCAGGCAGACTTCAACGCATCGGGGAGGTTGGCGTAGGGGATCGAGTGGCTGTGATCGCCAGGCACGGCCTTGTCTTTACGGTGGTGATGCATGCGTTAATGCAGGCAAACGCCATCTTGGTTCCTATCAATACTAGACTTGCAGTAAAAGAAGTGGTATGGCAACTTCGCAATGCCGGCGTTAAGTTGATGATTGCAGACGCTAGTCACGAGGAATTTGCTTCTCGCATCAGTGCCACCCTTCGTGACGAAGGGATTACTGTCCCACTCTTAACCATGGCAGGCGATGAAGAGGGAAATAATGACGTGCCCGTCTACCGTACGCGTGTAGAGCTGGAGAATGTTCACGCGATCGTGTATACCTCCGGTACGACAGGCTTCCCCAAGGGCGCGATGATCACTTATGGCAACCACTTTTGGGGGGCCACGGGGTCAGCCTTTCGACTCGGTTTATCGACTGAAGACAGATGGCTGATCCCCATGCCGCTTTTTCACGTGGGAGGACTTGCCGTACTGATGCGCAGTTTGATCTATGGCACCACAGTAGAAATCCACGAGCAATTTGATGCGCAAAAGGTGATGGCATCACTTCGAACCAAAAAAGTGACGCTGTTGTCCGTGGTGGCGGTGATGCTCCAACGAATGCTTGCTATGGATGATGAGACATTTCCTCAAGGGGTGCGGGCGGTACTGCTCGGTGGGGGACCTGCTCCCCGCGTCTTGTTAGATGAGTGCATCAAAAGGAACGTCCCGGCGTTATTCAGTTACGGATTGACGGAATCCAATTCCCAGGCTGCCACGCTGACGATAAAGGATAGTCTGCGCAAAATCGGATCTGCCGGTCAGCCATTATTGATGAATGAGGTAAAAATTGTCGAAGACGGTAGGGAGCAACCTGTGTATAGCGCGGGGGAAATCCTGCTCCGTGGCCCAACGGTGGTAAAAGGGTATTACCACAGACCGGATGCGACTGCAGATGCGTTTCAGGGCGGATGGTTGCATACCGGAGACATTGGTTATCTGGACGAAGAAGGGTATTTATATGTGCTGGATCGCCGGCAGGATCTTATCATTTCTGGCGGAGAAAACGTCTATCCTGCCGAAATTGAAGCAGTACTTCAGGAACACGAACATGTTCTTGAAGCAGGCGTTGCTGGAATGCAAGACGATGAGTTTGGTCAGGCGCCGTTTGCGGTAGTGTGCGTCGAGGCAGGATCGTCACTTGACGAGGATGAACTCAAAGCGTTTTGTGCCTCGCGTCTAGCAAAATACAAAGTGCCAAAGGCGATACGGTTTGCAGAAGGGCTGCCGCGAAATGCGGCGGGTAAATTGTTGCGAAGGGAACTGTTGAAATGGCTGTAGGTGTGATCAATTCATTGATGGTCAATTTTTTAGTGTATTCGAGGCGTGTTCTTGGGGTGTTCGAATCTGCGATTGAAGAGGCCAAGAGATCGGGGTCTGAACGCATCGCAGTGGCTACACTTCCTATAATGGGCGCTTTTCCAGAGCTTGAAGTGATTCGTCAGGCGAGTGTCCTCGCACCTGTTTTTTACGTGAACGACCCCATCAAAAACGTGGAGTTGCTCAGTGTAGGTGCGGAAATGATGAGGGAGTTTCATGGTGAGGATGCGATTGCAAGTGCCAGCACCGCGTTCAAGGAATACTTGAAAGTTCAGTCAGGCGATGAGCTTGTCAGTCCGCTCTTTTATGGAGGCTTTGCCTTTGCTCCTGGATATGAGCGGACCGGGGTATGGCAAAAATGGCCAGATGGGCTATGGGTATGGCCACGCTGGCAATGGGTCAAAGAAGGGGGCAGGGTCAGCCTGATCGTCAGTCATCGCGTCCATGCGGATTCCAATGCGGAAGACATGTTTCGGGATCTTCAGGCAGACTTGCAAAAAATGGCGGTGGATCAGCTTTTGCCTGATTCTTTGTCTGAACGCTCGCTGCGAGTGGCAGAGAATGAATCGACGAATGCTGAAGCATGGAAGCAAGCTGTCAAGGAAACAGTTGGTGACATTAAAAACAAAAAGTACGAAAAGGTGGTACTCGCAAGAAAAATAGCACTTCATGCCGACCAGCACCTAGATACCATCAGCGCACTTACAAAGTTAAAGGCCTCTAATTCTATCAATGTGAGTTTTTATCTAGATTACGCAGGAGAAGTGTTTGTCGGATCAACACCGGAACGTCTTGTGGAAACCAGAAACAATCAGGTGGCCATCGATTGTCTTGCGGGCACGGCACCACGAGGGCAGA